>NZ_JBEXKG010000206.1:0-11182 GCF_040609555.1 Streptomyces sp. NPDC004658 | reverse complement strand
CCGCGACCAGCCGGGCGGTCTGGTTGGCGTCGCACGGGTACAGCACCGTCGAGCCGTACACGGAGCGGAACATCGCCAGGTCCTCCAGACCCATCCCGCGTCCACGCCGGCTCCGGCGGGATCGCCTCGCGGCGACGGAGAAGCGGCGCACGGTGTCGGGCGCGTGCCCAGGTCCTCGGCGGCCGGATCAGCCACCCCGCATCCGCGTCAGCTCCGGCGGCATCGCGTCGCCGCGACGAAGAAGGCGACGCCCACGGGCGGACGGCACCACGCCCCCGGCCACCGTCACGTCCGCCGCGCTCACGCTCCGGGCTCAGCGCGGGGGCCGGTCCGGCGCGTGGTGGAACCTGGTGGCTGCCAGGCCCGGCCCGTGGCGCCGGCCCTGGGCGGTGATCGGCGCGCGGCACAGCGCGATGAGCGCGGCGTCGTCGCCCAGGCGTCCCCCGGCATGGTGGAGGAGATCGCGGCGGATGTGGTGCAGAAGCCTCTCGGGGCTGTTCCCGGCCCACCGGACGGCCCGCTGTGCGAGGGGGTAGAAGGCACCGTCGGCATCGCGGGCCTCGATGACGCCGTCGGTGTAGAGCAGAAGGGTGTCGCCCGGTTCGAAGGAGAACACGTCGACGGTGTAGTCGTCGGGTGCCGGCACCTGGATCCCGAGCGGGGGCGCCGGGTGCACGGGGACCGTGACGGCGCTGCCGTGGCTGAGGAGCAGGGGCGGGGGGTGCCCGCAGCTCAGCAGCCGGGTGACGTGGCCGTCCTCGGGGATCTCCAGCAGCATCACGGTGGCGAACCGCTCGCCCTCGTCCTCCGCAGACTCCAGGGTGGGCATGTTGCGGGCCACGCTCTGCTCCATGGCGGAGGCCAGGGCGGGCAGCGTGGTGTGGTGGTGGGCTGCTTCGCGGAAGGCTCCGATGAGCAGGGCGGCCTCGCCGATGGCGGACAGCCCCTTCCCGCGGACGTCGCCGATCATGACCCGTACGCCGCTGTCGGTGGGGCTCGCCGCGTACAGGTCACCGCCGATCTGGGCCTCGTCCTCGGCGGCCAGATACAGACAGGCGATCCTCATGGGGCCGATCTGTTCCGGCAACGGCCACAGCAGGACGTGCTGCGCGGCCTCGGCGACCATGCGGACCTGGGCCAGCTGGCGCCGGCGGCGCTCGCGCAGCGCGCAGTACAGGACGGTCAGCACCGACAGGACAGCCAGGGCGAGGATCTGCACCAGGACGTTCCGGGTGAACAACACGCCAAAGTGCCAGCCGATGTACGCCTGCGCGGCCACCGCCAGGAACCCGATCAGTCCCGTCAGCCAGGGGCCGGCGAACGAGGCCGTGATCGCCGGGGCGATGACCAGCAAGGGACCGAGATGGATGTCGGCCGGGACGAGTTGGTCCACCACCGTGATCACGGTGATGAGCAGGACCGGGATCAGCAGCAGGGCATGGCTCGGCTGCCAGGACCGCCGTACACCGGCGGGGGCTCGCGGGACGTCCACCTCTCCACAGTGCACCCGCCATGGCCCGATGACGACCGTGCACCGGGCGCCCGCGGGCGGGCGTGCCGCGACGACGGGACCGGGGCCGGCGCGCCCGGGCCCGCCGGTGAGCGCGTGGCCCGGTGACCTGTGCCCACCGGGCATCGACCGGCTGCGGAGTGCGGAGGCTTGCGCGGTGTCGACGGCCCTCGTCAGTCCAGGATCGTGGCGACGCCGCGGCGGCGGAGGTCGGCCAGCCCGTCCAGCATGGCCTGGATCTGCTCGGGGGAATGCCCGACCCAGCCCTTCAGCTCCGAGACGATGCGCACAGGCTCGCGTGTGCGGTAGGAGCGGGTGGGGTTGCCCGGGAACTTCTTGTCGGTGACGTTGGGGTCGTCCTCCAGATCCCCGGTCGGCTCCACCACGTAGATGCGACCCGGCCCGTCGCCGGCTGCGAGCTCGGCGCCCCAGACGGCGGCGTCCAGGGTCTCGGTGAGGTAGACGTGGCGGGATATGCGCCCTTCCTCGAAGTTGGACGCGCGGCCGGGGGTCAGCAGATCCCCCGGAGCGAGGTCCGCCTTCGTGCCGTGCAGATAGGTTCCCGCCTCGTACACCTGGAAGGGGACGGGGGCACTGGTCATGACTGGCTGCTCCTTCGGCGTGGACTCGAGGCAACAGGGAATTACAGCACGCACACGTTGTGGCCGTCCGGCGCGTGGGGCGGTCCCGGCCGCACGTGGGGGCGTGCTGCGCTAGCCTCCGCCGTCATGACGTCCCTTTCGCTGAAGGAATTACGGGCCGAGTTGCGGGCTCTGGCGGAGCCGGCCGTGCGGGCGCAGCAGGAGCGGGTGCTCGGCCGCACGCAGGACGACGAACTGCTCGGCGTGCGCGTGCCGGTACTGCGCCGGCTGGCGCGTTCCTGCCGCGGCCTGTCCCTCGACGACGTGGACGCGCTGCTGCACAGCCGTGTCCACGAGGAGCGGTTCGCCGGGCTGCTGGTCCTGGCCGAGCGGGTGCGCACGGCGCGCGGCGCGGACCGCAAGGCGCTGGTCGACTTCTATCTGGCGCGTACGGACTGCGTGGACGACTGGGACCTGGTCGACGCTTCCGCGCACGTGGTGCTCGGGCCCTGGCTGCTGGAGGGGGATCTGCGGGTCCTGGACGAACTGGCCGCGTCCTCGCGGCTGTGGGACCGCCGGATCGCGGTGCTCGCCACGCTGGCGCTGATCCGCGAGGGACGCTTCGAGCCGACCTTCGACCTGGTGCTGACGTTGCGTCAGGATCCGGAGCCTCTGATCCACAAGGCGCTCGGCTGGATGCTGCGGGAGATCGGCCGCCGGGACGAACCGCTCATGGTGGCCTTCCTCAGCCGGCATGTCGACAAGCTGCCGCGCGTCACCGTGCGTTATGCGACGGAGCGGCTGGCGCCGGCCGAGCGGGCACGGTTCGTGAAGGGGCGACAGGGCCGCCAACCGGCCCCGGCGCGGCCCGGATCGTGACCCCGCCGGCCCTGGGGTGGTCGGCGCCCGGAACCCCGTATCGGGTCGGCGCCGTGCCAGTCGGCCTGCGCGGTGCCTGGCCTGTGCCCGGCGGCTCGTGGCTTCCGGTCCATGCCGACGCCCCGTCTGCTGCCAGACCGAGGCGGTACCGCGTCTGCGCGACCGGGACCGAGGGCAGCGGGCCGGACCGGTGGGACGGGGCGGGGCGTTCGAGGACGGGATGAAACAGGGGCGGCCGGGGAGTTGGACGTGTCGGCAGGGCGGTCGGCGACCGCCGTGCCGCCACCGGTCCGCTGTCGAAAGGCGATCCCGTGCCGCTGCGCCTAGGCGTCTCCCTGCAACCGCGCTGGCCGCTCGACGACGGAGCCGGCGCGCTCCGGGCGGCACGCCGCGCCGAAGAGCTGGGCTTCGATCACGTCGCGGTCGGCAACCGCCTCCTGGACAGCGGTTTCGGCCTCGACTCGGACCCGCTCGTGCTGCTCTCGGCCGTGGCGGGGGCGACGACGCGCCTACGGCTGCTGACGTCCGTGCTGGTCGCGCCGTTCTACCCGGCGCTGGTGCTCGCCAACCAGGCGGCCACCCTGGACGTCGTCTCCGGCGGCCGTCTGATCCTGGGCGTCGGCACCGGCTGGAACCCTGCCGAGTTCGCCGCCGTCGGCGTACCCGCTCGTGAACGCGGTGCGCGCACCGACGACCACCTCGCCGCCGCCAAGGCCCTGTGGACGCGGCGACCGGCGGACTTCGACGGTCCGTTCACGACGCTGCACCAAGCCCACTTGGGAGTGCCTCCGGTCACCGCCGGCGGTCCCCCGGTCTGGGTCGGCGGCCACAGCGACGCCGCCCTGCGCCGTGTGCTGCGGTTCGGCGACGGCTGGTACGGCACCGGGGCCGACGCTGCGGAGGTCACCGGCGTCCGGCGCCGCCTGCGCGACCTCGCCGGCGCCGAGCACGCCGACCGCCTGACCCTCGCCTCGGCCGCGTTCCTCACTCCGCCCGGCATCCCGGCGGCTGTTCCGGCACCGGGACGGCCGCTCGGCGGCGCCGCACCCACCCCGGCGAGCGTCGCCGACGACCTCGGGCGCCTCGCCGAGGCGGGGCTGACCGCCTGCACGTTGTGGCTGCCCGTGGCGGCCGAGCACGTCGAGGAGGCCATGGAGTGGGTCGCGGCCGAGGTGGCACCACGTCTCCCATGACGCGCTGACGCGACCGCTGTCGGCCGCCCGGCCCCGTAGGGTCGGGTGCATGCTCCTGTGGATCAATGGTCCGTTCGGCGGCGGCAAGACACAGACCGCCCATGAACTCCGACGTCGGCTCGCCGGCAGTGTGGTCTGCGATCCCGAACACGTCGGCTTCGGTCTGCACCGGATGACGCCCCCGCCCCTGCGCGGGGACTTCCAGGACCTCCCTGCCTGGCGGCAGGGGGTGTTCGAGGTACTGGACCACGTTCTGAGCAGGCACGACGCAACGGTGATCGTGCCCATGACGGTGGTGGAGCCCGCGTACTTCCGCGAGACCGTCGGCCGGTTGCGCGAGCGCGGCCACGATGTGCGGCATTTCGCACTGCTGGCCGGGCGGGAGACGGTGCTGCGTCGGCTGCGCGAACGCGGTTTCGGACACGTCGTCCGGTTCATCGCCGGCAAGGACGCTCCCTTGCGCCGGGAGAGCTTCGCCGTGTCCAAGCTCGACCTCTGCCTGGAGCGCCTGCGCGCTGAGGAGTTCGGGGAGCACGTCTGGACCGACCACCTCACGGTGTCCGAGGTCGCCGAGCACATCGCCGCCGCGGCCGGCCTGCCGCTCTCCCCGAACACGGACGGAGCGCTGCGAGGACGCGCGCGGCGGGCCTGGACGGGGATCAAGCACATGCGGTTCGACTGAGCGCCTGCCGTCCGAGACGGCCTCGGACGCTCCCGGGGCCGGGCGGCGGCGACGCGCCCCCCTCACCCCGGCGGCCCGCGGGAGGGCGATGATCCTCGGCGGCCGAGACCGGTGCGCGTGCCGTGCCGGCCGGCCGGCCCGTTGACGGCCGGTCGCGGCACCCCTCTTCCCGAGCGCGGAACGTTCCCTGGGACCGAGTGACCCGCGCCTCACGGTACGTCAGGTGAGAACCGGACGGAAAAGCCCGCCGGTGGCCCCCGATTGAGCGGTGTGTGCGGTGTCACGCATACCCAATGCCGCCTAAGTTGTCTGCATCACAGCGGAAATGTCCCTTTGGCGTCCATGCTCGAAACGGATGCCAGCCCCTGAAGTGGGGCTTATCGGTACACCCTTGGGCGTCACGTCACCAAGTGACCCAAGACACAAGCCTCATTACGTATCCCTTTTCTCGCCATATATCCAATCTGTTCCATTTCTCCCGTTCCGCTGGGAAGGTGCACCATGGCCGCTTACCTCTGTCCTCCTGCCGTGATACACGGCGAGCACCCCGTGAAGACCAGCCAGATCGTGTCGGAGGTGCGCGACCGGCACCCGCACGCCGCGTGGGCGCCGCGGATCGACGGCATCGCGGCCAGTACGGGCATCGAGACCCGCGGCTGGATGCTGCCGCTGGAGACCGCCGTCGCGCCCGGCCAGGGCGGTGGCCTGCGGTCCGTCGGTGTCGACCGGGCCCAAGAGGCGCTGGCACGCGACGGGTTCACCCAGGAGGACGTGGACCGCGTGATAGCCGCACTCGAGGCGATACCCACGCCGCAGACCATCCAGGAGCGCACCGCTCCGGCCTGGGAGGCCGTGCAGTCGTACGGGGAGCGTGCCGCGCGCGGGGCCCTGCAGATCGCCGGGCTGGACGCCGCGGACGTCGACTGCCTGATCACCAGCAACTCCACCACCCCGGCGCTGCCGGGTCTGGACATAGCCCTGGCCAACAAGCTGTCGCTGCGCGACGACGTGATGCTGCTGCCGGCCACGCAGTGGGCCTGCATCGCGGGAACCCGCTCCCTGGCGCTGGCCGCCGAGCTCGTGGCCGCCGACCCCGACCGAGTGGTCCTGGTCGTCATCTCGGAGGCGCTGAGCACCACCTACCAGCCGGCGGACGACACCCTCGAATCACTGATCGTCCGGCTGCTGTTCGCCGACACCGCGGTCGCCGCGGTGGTCACGGGCCGCCCGAGGCGCGAGTCGGTGCTGCGCCTGGACGCCACCTGGCATCACACCCTGCCCGGCACCCAGGACCTGCACCGGCTGGAGACCCGGGCGGACGGCACCCACTTCGTGATGGACCGGCGCGGCCCGCGGGCCGTGCAGGAGACGGTCACCGCGATGTGGGAGTGGCTGCGCGTGCGCTACCAGGACCACCCCGACGCCTGGCACCCCGACGTACTGCTCGCGCACCCCGGCGGCACCCGGGTGCTGGAGTACATGGAGCAGACGATGCCCGACGCGTGGCCGTCGGGGCTGCTGGACTACAGCCGGGACAGCTACACCACCGGCAACCGCGGAGGCGCCGCCGTGTTCGACATCCTGCGGCGGGCGTACGACGCCGGGCAGAAGCCGGGCAGTCGCGCCGTTCTGTACGCGGCGGCACCGGGCCTCACCGCCACCGCCCTGGAAGGGGAGTGGCTGTAGTACGGGGCCGTACGTACCGTCGGCGAGGGCCGGCGCCCGCCGCCCGGGCCCTCGCCGCGCTCCCGTACGCCGCCCGCCTCCTTGAGGCGCGGGCGCGTCACCTCGCGACTTTCGCCCAGACCACCTTGCCCGTGTCCGTCCACCGCACTCCCCACCGGCTCGTGAGCCGGTGCGCGATGTGCAGGCCGCGACCGCCGTCGTCGAGCAGGCCGCCCCGCCGCAGACGCGGCCTGCCGCTGCCGGTGTCGCCCACCTCGCACAGCAGGCCGTGACCGGACCTGATCAGCCGTACCGTGATCGGCCCGGTGGCGAAGCGCACGGCGTTCGTGACCAGCTCGCTGACCAGCAGCACCACGGTGTCCCGGGTGTCGTCCCTGGTGCGCCACTGCCGCAGCAGCACGGAGACCTGCGCGCGGGCACGGGCGGGGGCGTCGTCGCGGGCGGGCAGCCGCCAGGTCGCGGTGTCCCCCTTGCGGTAGCCGATCATCCGGGCGAGCAGCAGGGTCACGTCGTCACGCTGGCGCGCGGGGGCCAGCGCGGAGACGACGTGCCGTGCGGCCTGCTGGAGGGTGTCCCAGGGGTGCACCGTGGAGACGGCGTCCGCCAGCCTTCCGATGCCGTCGTCGATCGACACGGCCGGATCCTCCACCAGTCCGTCGGTGTACAGGGCGAGCAGGGAGCCCGGGGGTGCGGCGAACGTGTGCACGTCGAACGGTTCCCGCAGGGCGAACTCGGCGCCCAGCCCCGGGTGGGGTCGCACCTCCAGCGGGCTCGCGCGCCCGTCCGGGGAGACCAGGACCGGGGGGAGGTGGCCGGCGCTGGACAGTGTCACGCGGTGGCTGACCGGGTCGTACAGGGCGATGCAGCAGGTCGAGCCGAGGGCGCTGTAGCCGGCCGTCAGCCCGGAATCGGCGTCGTCCAGCAGCGAGACGGTCTCGTCGAGGTGCTCCAGTACCTCGTCCGGCGCGAGCCCGGCGGACAGCAGCGCACGGGCCTCCATGCTGAGCTGGCCCATGGTCGCCGCGGCGCCCAGGCCGTGCCCGACGACATCACCGACCACGAGTGCGGTACGGCCGTCCGGCAGCGGGAAACTGTTCACCCAGTCCCCTCCGACGCCCGCGCTGTCGGGGGTCGCGGGCTGGTAGACGCTGGCGATCTCGATGGTGTCGCCGCCGGTCCGGGGCAGGAGCCTGCGCTGGAGGGCCAGTACCTGTGTGTGCTCGCGCTGGTGCTGACGAGCCAGGTCGACGTGGTGGGCGGTCCTGGCCACCAGTTCCTGGAGGTCGAGCAGCTCGCTGTCGCGGAAGGGGGAGTCCGCCCGCCGCCAGACCTCCGCCACACCCAGGACGACGGGCGGCGAGCCGTCCAGGACCAGCGGGATGCACGCCACACCCGCCGACCGGTCACCGGGCACGAGGGCGCGCACGACGCGCGGGCTGCCGAGCACCCGCTCGACCGCCTCCCGGTCGGGTATGACGATGGTCTGCGGGGCGTCGTCCCGCAGTACCGCCTGGGCCAGCAGGCGACTCGCGTCGCTGGGAAGGTCCTCGCCCGGGGTCACGTAGCCCTCGGGCCACGCCCGGTCCGGCACCAGGGCCGCCCGCCGCAGCCGGATGCGCCCCTTCGACTGGCCGGTGACCCCCTCGCCCGTCCACACGGCGAAGTCGAGGTCGACGGCGGCCACGTCTCCCCAGGCCAGCAGGGACTCGGCGAGTGACTGCGCGGTTTCGCCGATGTCCAGCGAGGTGCCGATCGCGGTCTCGGCGGCGTAGAGGTGCAGCCTCCTGGCCATCGCGATCAGGGAGACGGTCAGGCCCTCCTCGGGCGCCGCGGCGGGCAGGATGCTCATCGAGACCACCAGGTCCGACCCGTCGCCGCGCCGCAGGCGCTGGATCCGGGCCACGTGCGCCTCACCGGTCTCCAGGACCTGCCGCAACCGCCGTGTGACCGTCGGCACGTCCCCGGGGGGCAGGAGATCGACGAACGGCCTCCCGGCGACGGCGTCCAGACCCGCGAACACCGGGGCGTCCAGATTACAGCGGGTGATGATCAGGTCCCTGTCCAGGTTGACGGCGCCGAGGATCTGCTCCGGACGGCCGGCGGCCGCGTCCCCGGGTTCGCGGCGGCGCCTGGTGCGGTCGCCCTGCGCGTCGGCGGCACCGGCGTCCGCTGCCGCTCCGCCGCGCGGGATGTAGCGCCCCAGCGCCCTGCTCACCAGGTCGAACGCCGAAGAGGACGACGGGGAGGGTGTGGAGTCCATGCAGCTCTCTCAGCAATCCCCGGCGCAACGCCGGGGCCGTACTCGGACCCGTGCGACTGGGGTCCCGAGATCCCTGACCGCACACCTCATTGAATAACAGCAGGGGTCGCTTCGCCCACACCAGCGCATCGCTGCCGAACGCGGACAGTGACGCGGACAGCTCGCTCCCGCGACCGCCCGGGTCTCAGAGCGCGGTACCCGTCTCCTGTGCCAGCACCTGGAGCAGACGGTCCTGGAACGCCTCGTCGTGGACCGCGCGGTGCGGTTCCCGCCGTTGGCGGTGGTACCAGTACCCGCCGGTGGTCAGCGCCTCGGGGTCGTCGCTCGAGGCGAGCCACTCCTGCGTCCGATGGCCGAGTTCGAGGTCGTCCGGTGCGTTCGGTCCGCCCATCCTGGTCGGTACCCAGCCCGGGTCCACGGCGTTGCCGAGCACGCCAGGACGCAGGCGGGCCACCGCGGCGGCGAGCGTCGTGACGAACAGCTTGCTGCCGGCGTACGACCCCGCGCTCCGCCCCCGCCAGTCGACCCCGTCGAGCACGGGCCGCCCGCCGAAGTGCGAGCCGCTGCTGAGGTACACCAGGCGCCGCGGACCGGGGAGCAGTGCCGTCAGCAGGGCAGCCACCCGGGAGGCGGACGCCACGGTGCCGTCCGGTGGGCAGGACTGACCACACCCGCACGCGCCGAGTCCGGTCCGGCACCGGTCGAGTGGCCCCCTCGCCTCCGGCGCCGTCACCGTGCGCCGCGCAGCCGAAGAAGGTACGCCGCAGTCAGCGCGACGGCGCGGTCCCCGTCGTGCGACAGCTCCACCAGGGCGCCTGACGCCCTCGTCCCCGGGATGCCGGCCAGCGCCTGGGTCAGCCGACCGCGTGCGGGCGCTGCCGTCGTGTCGTGGGTGAGCCGGTCGACGAGCTTGGCCGCGATCCGGTCCGCGGTGGTGGTGTCGCCGGCCAGCACGCTCAGCGCGTCGGCCGCGTCGGTGTCGTTCCTTCCCTCCACGATCATGTCGACGAGCACGGGGACGGCATCGGCCACACCCCGCGTGCCGAGCGCCAGAGCCGCGTGCCCACGCACCACGGCGTCGGGGTGCGCGAGGGCGTCCCGCAGCCGCGCGGCAGCCCCGTCACCGGGCATCTCGGCGAGGCACTGAACGGCTCGTTCCCGCACCGCGGCCACCGGCGAGCCGAGCCCTTCCGCCAGCAGCGCCAGGCCGCCGTCGCCCGATCGCGCCAGCGCCCAGCGCAGGGCCCCGGCGACGTTCGGGTCCGTCTCGCCGAGCACCGCCTCGACCAGGGCCTCCACGGGCACCGCGGCCTCGTCGCCCGAGGAGAGGGCCGCGCGCTGGCGCGTGCCGGCGCTGTTCGACCCCAACGCCTGGAGGAGCGCGACGACTTGGAGGACGTCCTCCCAGCCGGCGGGGTCCGCGGCGTGGATCCGGCGGAGCCGCGTGAGCAACTCGGTCTCGGCCGCGATGCGCTCGCGCGTCTGACGGATCAGGTCGTCGACGAGTGCCGAGGGCGTGAAGCCGGGATCGTCGAGCGCGCGGCCGATCTCACGCAGCGACAGTCCGAGCGACCGCAGGCTCTCGACATGGAAGATCCTTCGCAGGTCGGCGCCGGAGTACTCCCGGTATCCGGAGCCGGTACGACCCGAAGGGCGCACCAGACCGAGCGACTCGTAATGCCGGAGCATGCGGGCACTGACCCCGGACCGCCGCGCCACCTCACCGATCAACACGCCTCATCGTTCCTCCCGGCCGGGGCCGCCGAGGGCCACGACGCGCTTCGCCTCTTCGATCGCGCACTCGAACCCGGCGTCCGGGTCGCGCAGCAGCCGTTGCGTGGCGAGCGCGTGTGCTCGTACGCGCGGGTCGGGGGCCATCGTCGCAGAACGGAGCGCCGGCACGATCACTTCACCCAGCGCGACCAGTGCCCGGCTGAGACTCAGCCGCGTCTCCCGCTCACCGCGCCCGAGCTGGGTCGCCAACACCGCGGCCAGGGACGGCTCCTCGCCTTCCGGGACGAGCACGACCGCGGCCCGCCAGGCGCTTCGCGCCACCTCGTCGTCGGCGTCGCACAGGAGCGCCCGGGTGATCGCCTGCCACCCCCGCCGGTCCCCGATCTTGGACAGGGTGTGCAGCGCCTGGCTCCGTGCCTGCGCGCGCTCCGAGCGGAGTTCGCGGAGCAGCTCGGGAAGCGTGACGGACACCGGATGGCGGGTGAGCGCCCAGGTCAGCATGTCGCGGACGAAGAACTCGGGCTCGATCGCGCATCGTTCGACGAGCTGGGGGACGCAGCGCGGGATGCTCTTATGGATGTCAAGCAGCGGTTGTGAGGTGAGTCGGGGCCGCTGCGGTGGCGTTCGTGGTGGTCAGGACGTGGTAGATCTCGCGGG
>NZ_JBEXKG010000205.1:0-11249 GCF_040609555.1 Streptomyces sp. NPDC004658 | reverse complement strand
CCGGTCTTCGGTCAGTGGGAGCCGGCGGGGGCCGACGACCCGTCGTCCGCCGCGTCGGCGCCGGAGGGATCGGCGCCGCCCCCGATCTGGTCACCGCCGGCCCCGGCCTGGTCACCGGCACCGGCCTGATCACCCGCACCCGCCTGGTCACCCGCGCCGGCCTGATCGCCGGCACCTGCCTGGTCACCCGCACCCGCCTGGTCCCCGGCACCGTTACCGGCTCCGGCTCCGGCTCCGGCTCCGCCGGCGCCGAGCGTCGCGCCGGTGGCCTGGAGGGCGGTGGTGACCGGCTGGAAGAAGGTCTCGCCGCCACTGGTGCAGTCACCGCTGCCACCGGAGGTCAGGCCGAGCGCGCTGCCGTCCTGGGTGAACAGGGAGCCGCCGCTGTCCCCCGGTTCGGCGCAGACATCGGTCTGGATGAGGCCGGTGACGGTGTCGACGCCGTTCGGGTCGGTCTCGCTCTGGAAGTTGACGGTGGCGTCGAGGCCGGTGACCTGGCCGTCGTGCAGCCCGGTGGTGGAGCCCATCCGGAACACGGTCTCGCCGACGGTGGCGTCGGCGGCCTGGTTGATCTGGACGGTCTGGCCGTTGCCGGCGTTGACCTCGCTGGGCGCCTGGGTGTTCGGGTCGTTGTACTTGACGAGGGAGAAGTCGCCCTCGCCGGGGAAGGTGGCCTGGTCGACGGTGGCGATGGGCCGGCCGGTCTCGGAGTCGGACCACTCCTTGGCGGCGACGCCGCAGTGACCGGCCGTCAGGAAGGCGGGACTGCCGTCGGAGGCGGTGACGTTGAAGCCGAGGGAGCAGCGGACGCTGCCGCCCGGCACCTGGGAGAAGATGGCGTCGCCGCCGGAGACGAAGGTCTTGAAGGTGCCGGAGGACTTCTTCAGGGTCGCCATGCCGGACCCGAGCCCGCGCACGGCCGACTGCAGTCTGTTCCAGTTGGCGCCGGTCACGGTGGAGTCGGCGGTCACGAGGACCTTGTCGGTGCGCGGGTCGACGGCCCAGGAGGTGCCGGGGATCGTCGCCCTGGCCTTCAGCGTCCGCGCGGCGGCCTTGAGTTCGGCGGTGCTGTTGTCGACCTGGCGGACCACCGCGCCGGCCTTCTTCGCCTGCACGACGACGTTGTTGTCGCCGCTGACCACGTTGACGACGAGCTGCTGCTTGCCGCTGTCGTAGTAGGACCCGGCGAAGGCGTCACCGAGGATCTTCTGGAGCCGGCCGGCGAGGTCCGAGGCGTCCGTGGCCTTCAGGGTCTTCACGTCCGCCGTGCCGCCTGCGGTCGCGCTGTCCTGGTCCTGCGAGGCGTTGGCGTTGGGCAGCAGGAGGGCCGCCGCCCCGAGCGCCGCGACACCGCCCACCGCTATCGCGGCCTTGCGCTTGGGCATTCGCTTGTGACTCAAACTTCTCGACCTCCACGGGGTCTGCCGCTCACGGGCAGTGCGTATCGGGTTCGTACCGGGGCGCCTGGATGGCCGTACGTACGCACCGACCGCGCGGTGTGTTCAATTCCGGTTCCGCACGGCCGTACCGGAGCGGGGAATCGGCCATGCTCCGCGTCAAGCGGCGGGCGGCCGGGAACAATCCGCCATATGACGATGACCACGGCCGAAGCCGACAAGATCCTCTCCGCCCACTTCGCCCCCTGGGTGCTCGACCTGGGCCTGACCGTCGAAGCGGTGGGCGAGGACCGGGCCGTGCTGCGTCTTCCCTGGTCCGACCGGCTGGCCCGGGAGGGCGGCGGGCTGTCGGGGCAGGCGCTGATGGCGGCGGCCGACACGGCGACGGTGATCGCGGTCTCGGCCGCGCGGGGCGGGTTCGTGCCGATGACGACGGTGCAGCAGTCGACCTCGTTCCAGCGCGCGGTGAGCGGCGCGGACGTCCTGATCGAGGCGGTGCTCACGAAACTGGGCCGCCGCATGGCGTTCGCGGACGTCACGCTGAGCGACGCCTCCTCGGGTGCGCTCGCGGCCCGGGCCGGCACGGTGTACGCGATTCTGGGCTGACGCCGAGTCGGCTGACCATGGGTCAGCTGACGCCCGAGCAGGTCGGCGCGACAAGGTCTGGGGGACGTAGTTCTTGCGGGGATCCGAGCCGACACGCTCGGCAACCGATCGGTAACGGTCAGCTGCGAACGTGAAGCGGAATCCACCCTTCAGTGAATCTGCACATCGAATGCCCAGGCGCGTCACGGCCGCCTGGAGATCTGCACATCCGCGCGCCCCCTGGCACGTCTTTGGCGAGGAGTGCCGGATTCGCGATCCGAGGCGCAAGGCGCCCGGCGCGACGATGCCGTGCGGCATGTGAAGGAGTCGCCGACACGGCGTGCGCAGACCTGCACGGTTGCGCCCCCCTCACACGCCAAGTGCGCAGGTGGGAGCCCTGATTGATTGGAAGCGCGCCCCGCGTGCGTGCTTTGATCCATCGCACCGCGGGGTCCGGCGGGCCTCCGGAGACGGATGCCCGGCGCCCGCGGCCGCGGCCGTCCGTCTGTCCCCAGAGGGGGCCGCTCCCCCCTTGTGAGATATCCATATGAAGGGAAGTTCCACCATGAACTCCACCCCCCAGGTCGAGACCGTCGAGATCTCGGACGCCGAGCTGGACAACGTCTCCGGCGGTCTGTCCTCGAACACCCTCAACAGCACCCTGGGCACCGTCAACGCGGTCGCCCCGGGCGTGACCGGCCTGGTCAACACGGTCGTCGGCACCGTCGAGGGCGTCTCCGGCCTGAACACCGCCCCGATCAACGGCCTGGTCGCCGGTCTCTGATCGCACCCCCGGTGTGACCGACGTCCCGGAGCCGTCCCACGGCTCCGGGACTCATCGGTGCCCTGAAACACCCGCGTCTCTCCCACAGGTGAGGGAAGTCCCGTGCAGTTCCGCCAACAGGCCCTCGCCAAGCTCCAGTCACCCGAGGAGCTGGACCTCCCGGTGCGTCTCGCGCGCCCGCAGGGCTGGCTCGCGCTCGGCGTCACCGTCGTCGTCATGGCCGCCGCCTCCGTCTGGGCGGTGACCGGCTCGGTCGCCTCCACGGTGAGCGCGCCCGCCATCCTCACCCACGGGCAGGGGAGTTATCTGCTCCAGAGCCCGGTGGCCGGACAGGTGACGGCCGTCCTCGCCCGCCAGGGCCAGCGGCTGCCCGCGAACGCGCCGGTGCTCAAGGTCCGTACGGACAACGGCGAGACCGTCGTCCGGACCGTCGCCGCCGGACGCGTCACCACGCTCGCCGCCACCCTCGGCCAGATCGTCCAGACCGGCACCGACGTCGCCGCGGTCGAGAAGGTCGCCCACGCCTCGGACCCGCTGTACGCGACCGTCTACGTGCCGGCCGAGAACGCCGCCGCCATCCCGGCGCACGCCTCGGTCGACCTCACCGTCTCCTCGGTACCGACGCAGCGGTACGGCGTGCTGCGCGGCGAGGTCAAGTCGGTGGACCGCACCGCGCAGTCCGCCCCGTCCATCTCCGCGTTCCTCGGCGACCGCCAGCTCGGCGAGCAGTTCACCCGCGAGGGCCGCCCGGTGGCCGTCCTGGTGGAACTCGCCAAGTCCTCGTCGACCAGGAGCGGTTACCGCTGGTCCACCACCGACGGACCGCCGTTCCGGCTCGACTCCATGACCCTCGCCACCGGCTCCGTCCGGCTCGCCGACCAGCACCCCGTCGATTGGCTGCTTCCGTGACCACCGCCGAGCAGACCCGTGGCCGTAGGCGCGCGGCCCCCGCCAAGCGGCCGGTCCCCAAGTCCCGTACCGGCACGGTCCGCACCCCCACCGTGCTCCAGATGGAGGCCGTCGAGTGCGGCGCCGCCTCCCTCGCCATGGTCCTCGGCCACTACGGCCGGCACGTCCCGCTGGAGGAGCTGCGCATCGCCTGCGGGGTCTCCCGCGACGGCTCCCGCGCCTCCAACCTGCTGAAGGCCGCCCGAAGTTACGGCCTGACGGCCAAGGGCATGCAGATGGACCTGGCCGCCCTCGCCGAGGTGCGGGCACCGGCCATCCTCTTCTGGGAGTTCAACCACTACGTCGTCTACGACGGCATGGGCCGCCGCTTCGGCCGGCGCGGGGTGTACGTCAACGACCCCGCCAAGGGACGCCGTTTCGTGCCCATGGAGGAGTTCGACGGCAGCTTCACCGGTGTGGTGCTGGTACTGGAACCCGGCGAGGGCTTCACCAAGGGCGGCCGCAAGCCCGGCGTGCTCGGCGCGATGCCGGCCCGGCTGCGCGGCACCGCGGGCACCCTGCCCGCCGCCGTCCTGGCCAGCCTGCTGCTGGTGGCGGTCGGCGCGGCCGTGCCCGCGCTCAGCCGCACCTACATCGACATGTTCCTCATCGGCGGCCAGACCTCGCTGCTCGGCGTGCTGTTCGCCTCGATGGCCGCCTGCGTGCTGCTCACGCTGGCGCTGACCTGGCTCCAGCAGGCCAACCTGCTGCACGGCCGGATCATCTCCTCCACCCTCTCCAGCGCCCGCTTCCTGCGCCATCTGCTGCGGCTGCCGGTGACGTTCTTCGCCCAGCGCTCCCCCGCCGACCTGGTGCAGCGCCTGCAGTCCAACGACCAGGTCGCCGAGACCCTGGCCCGCGACCTCGCGGCGGCCGGCGTGGACGCGATCGTGGTCGTCCTGTACGCGGTCCTGCTCTACACCTACGACCCGCAACTGACGTTCGTCGGCATCGCCGTGGCCCTGCTGAACGTGGTGGCCATGCGGCTCGTCGTACGGCTGCGCGCGACCCGGACCGCGAAGCTGCGCGCGGACACCGCACGGCTGACCAACACGTCGTACACCGGCCTGCAGCTGATCGAGACGCTGAAGGCGACCGGCGGCGAGGACGGCTACTTCCGCAAGTGGGCCGGACAGCACGCCACCACGCTGGAGGAGCAGCAGCGGCTCGGCGTGCCGAGCGCCTGGCTCGGCGTGGTCGCGCCGACGCTCGCCACCTTCAACAGCGCGCTCATCCTGTGGATCGGCGGGATGCGCGCGGTCGAGGGGCACATCTCGGTCGGTCTGCTCGTCGCCTTCCAGGCGCTGGTCACCCGCTTCACCGCGCCGCTGACCCGGCTCAACGGCGTGGCGGGCCGCATCCAGGACTTCGCCGCCGACGTGGCCCGGCTGAAGGACGTGGAGAACTTCCAGGCCGACCCCCTCTACGCCCGCCCCGGCGGCGGGGACTCGACCCGGCGGCTGCACGGGCACGTCGAGCTGGAGAACATCACCTTCGGCTACAGCCCGCTGGACCAGCCGCTGCTGACCGGTTTCGACCTGACCGTCGGACCCGGGCAGCAGGTGGCGCTGGTGGGCGGCTCGGGCAGCGGCAAGTCCACGGTCTCCCGCCTGATCTCGGGCCTCTACACGCCCTGGGACGGGGTGATCCGCATCGACGGCCGCCGGCTGGAGGACATCCCACGCGGCGCGCTCGCCGCCTCCGTCTCCTTCGTCGACCAGGACGTCTTCCTCTTCGAGGGCTCGGTCCGCGACAACGTGGCCCTGTGGGACCCGTCGATCCCGGACGAGGCCGTGGTGGAGGCGCTGAAGGACGCGGCGCTGTACGACGTGGTGATGCGCCGGCCCGGCGGCATCCACAGCAGGGTCGAGCAGGACGGCCGGAACTTCTCCGGCGGGCAGCGCCAGCGCCTGGAGATCGCGCGGGCGCTGGTGCGCCGGCCGAGCATCCTCGTGCTGGACGAGGTGACCAGCGCGCTGGACGCGGAGACCGAGCAGGTCGTGATGGACAACCTGCGGCGGCGCGGCTGCGCCTGCGTGGTGATCGCGCACCGGCTGAGCACGGTCCGCGACAGCGACGAGATCGTCGTCCTCCAGCACGGCACGGTCGTGGAACGCGGGCGGCACGAGGAACTGGTGGCGCGCGGCGGCGCGTACGCGGCACTGGTCAGGGAGCGGTGAGATGACGACTGTCCAGGAGGGGTTCGACGGCGACCTCGTCCTCGGGGCGCTCGGCTCGCTCGGCACGCGGTTCGACTGCGCCGGTCTGAGCCGCCTGGACCTGGAGGGTCCGCAGGTGCTGTGGCTGGTCGCGGCCGGCGCCCTGGACCTGTACGCGGTGGACGCCGCCCAGCAGGGCCACTGGCACCACCTCGGCCGGCTGGAGGCGGGCACCCTGCTGCTCGGCCCGGTCGCCGGTCCCCAGCGCACCCTCGTGGCCCGGCCGGTCCGGGACTGCGTGGTGCACCGCGTCAGCCTGCGCGAGCTGTACCAGCCGGCGCAGACCCAGACCTGGTCGTACGACGAGTACGGCAACCCGCAGTACGTGCCGCCGACGTCGAGCCCGCTGGAGTACGCGCTCGCCCTCGGTGTCGGCCGCGGTCTGTCCGTCCTCTTCCAGGCCCCGCTCGCCGAGGAGCGGGCGGCGGTACCGGCGGACGACGACGTGTTCTGGATGCAGGTGCCGCCGGGCAGCGTGCAGTACGGCTCGCTGTACGGCGCGGAGGCCGCGGCCGACCTGCTGATGGACCCGGCGCTGTGGCAGAGCATGGTGGACCAGCAGTACCGGCTGCTGACCGCGCTGGACCGGTGGATCGAGCAGCTGGAGCGCACCCACGAGACCCGGACGGCCGCCGGGATCAAGGCCGGTGAGGCCGTGCGCGCCCAGGCCGACCGGACCCTGCTCGCCTCCATCGGCAAGCGCTCCTCGCGCCGTACGACGGCCGCCGACGCCGACGCCACCTACGCGGCCTGCAAGCTGGTCGCCGAGGCGGCCGGCATCCGGCTCGCCGAGCCCGCGCAGACCGGCACGGAGAGCGACCGGCTGGACCCGGTGGAGCGGGTGGCGCTGGCCTCCCGGGTGCGGACCCGGGCTGTCCGGCTGGACGGGCACTGGTGGCGGGAGAACGTGGGCCCGCTCGTCGGCCACCGGGCGCTGTCCGGGGCTCCGGTCGCGCTGCTGTGGCGGCGCGGCGGCTATGTCGCCGTCCACCCCGGGACGGGGCGCGAGACACCCGTCGAGAAGGCGAACGCGGAGGAGTTCGAGCCGCGCGCGGTGATGTTCTACCGGCCACTGCCCGACAAGCGGCTCGGGCCGCTCGGGCTGCTGCGGTTCAGCCTGCGCGGCACCCGCGCCGACCTGCTGGGCCTGCTCCTCGCGGGGCTGGTGACGGTGGCGATCGGCGCGCTGGTGCCGATCGCGACGGGCAAGGTGCTCGGCGAGTACGTGCCGAGGGCGCAGGAGGACCTGATCGTCCAGGTGTGCCTGGCGGTGATGGTGAGCGGGGTGGTCGCGGCGGCCTTCACACTGCTGGAGAACCTGTCCATCCTGCGCCTGGAGGGCCGGATCGAGGCGGCGCTGCAACCGGCCGTCTGGGACCGGCTGCTGCGGCTGCCCACCCGATTCTTCACACAGCGCTCGACGGGTGAGCTGGCCAGTGCCGCGATGGGGATCAGCACGATCCGCCGGCTGCTGGCGGGCGTCGGCCCGGTCGTCGCCCAGTCGGTGACCGTCGGCGCGATGAACCTGGCCCTGCTGTTCTGGTACAGCCCGGCGATGGCGACGGCCGCGATCGGGATGCTCCTCGTCATCGGGGCGGTGTTCGGCGGGCTCGGGCTGTGGCAGGTGCGCTGGCAGCGGCGCCTGGTGGTGCTCGGCAACAAGCTGAACAACCAGGCGTTCCAGACGCTGCGCGGGCTGCCGAAGCTGCGGGTGGCGGCGGCCGAGAACTACGCGTACGCGGCCTGGGCGCGCCAGTTCGCGCACAGCCGGGAACTCCAGCAGAAGGTCGGCCGGATCAAGAACCTCACCACGGTCCTCGGCGCGGTCTACCTGCCGGTGTGCACCCTGCTGATGTTCATGCTGCTGGCGGGTCCGGCCAAGGGGGCGATGTCGGCGGCGGACTTCCTCGCCTTCAACACCTCGGTGACCATGGTCCTGACCTCCGTCACCCAGCTGACCGGCGCGTTCGTGTCGGCGGTGGCGGCGCTGCCGCTGTTCGAGGAGATCAAGCCGGTGCTGGAGGCCACGCCCGAGGTGCGCACGGCGAGCACCCGCCCCGGTCCGCTGTCCGGCGCGGTGGAGGCCCGCCGGCTGTCCTTCCGGTACGCCGACGACGGCCCGCTCGTCCTGGACGACGTGTCCTTCGCCGTACGGCCGGGCGAGTTCGTGGCGGTCGTCGGTCCCAGCGGCTGCGGCAAGTCCACGCTGCTGCGCCTGCTCATCGGCTTCGACCGGCCGGTCTCCGGCAGCGTCCTGTACGACGGCCAGGACCTGGCGGCGCTCGACCAGTCCGCGGTGCGCCGCCAGTGCGGGGTCGTCCTCCAGCACGCCCAGCCGTTCACCGGCTCGATCATGGACGTCATCTGCGGCGCCGAGCCGTACACGCCCGAGGAGGCGATGGCGGCGGCCGAGCTGGCGGGGCTCGCGGAGGACATCCAGCGGATGCCGATGGGGCTGCACACGATCGTCGCGGCGGGCGGCGCGATCTCGGGCGGCCAGCGGCAGCGCCTGATGATCGCCCAGGCTCTCATCCGGCGCCCGCGCATCCTCTTCTTCGACGAGGCCACCAGCGCCCTGGACAACGACACCCAGCGCATCGTCATCGACAGCACCCGCAAGCTGAACGCCACCCGGATCGTCATCGCCCACCGGCTGTCGACCGTCATGGACGCCGACCGGGTGATCGTGATGGAGGACGGCAAGGTCGTCCAGCAGGGCACCCCGGCCGAGCTGCTCGCGGACACCGGGGGCCGGCTGCACGAGCTGGTGCGCCGGCAGCTGGCCTAGGGCGTTTCCTTCAGATCATCGGATCGTTGGTTGATGTGTGTCGTTGACTGACGCCCAGTGGGCCCGCATCGAGCCGTTGTTGCCGGATCGGACACCGAAGCGGGGTGGCCGGTGGCGGGATCACCGGCAGGTGATCGACGCGATCGCGTTCAAGTACCGCACCGGGACGCCCTGGATGGACCTGCCCGAACATTTCGGTTCGTGGAAAGGCGCCCACAACCGGCTGCGGAAGTGGGCCGCTGACGGCACATGGGAAAAGGTCTTCACCGCCCTGCTCGCCGATGCCGACGCCGAAGGTGACCTGGACTGGGTTGTCGCGGTCGACTCCACGATCGTGCGGGCTCACCAGCACGCGGCCGGGGCCCGTCAAAAGGGGCTCCGGCCGGCGAGCCGGCCGACCATGCCCTCGGACGTTCCCGCGGCGGGCTGACCACGAAGATCCACCTCGCTGCCGACGGCCGCTGTCGACCGCTCGCTTTCGTCATCACGCCCGGCCAGGCCGGCGACGCACCCGCATTCGAGCAGGTCATGGCTCGAATCCGAGTGCCCCGGCGGACAGGCCGCCCGAGGGTGACACCGGAGGCGGTCCTGGCCGACAAGGCGTATTCGTCCCGGGCGATCCGTCGTCACCTGCGGCGGCGCGGGATCCGGGCGGTGATTCCGCAGCCCGCGGACCAGGCCGCCAACCGCAAGCGGCTCGGCCGCCGAGGTGGCCGCCCGCCGGCCTTTGACCGCGAGGCCTACAAGCAGCGCAACACCGTCGAGCGGTGCATCAACAAGCTCAAACAGTGGCGCGGCCTGGCCACTCGTTACGACAAGACCGCGACCATCTACCTCGCCGGACTCCACCTCGCCGCCATCTTCATCTGGTCGGCGAGATGATCCGAAAGAAACGGCCTAGCCGGGTTCCTCGCCGTCACCCGGCTGGGCGGGCTCCTCGTGGTGGTGGGACGACACCCAGTGGTGTTCGGTGAACCAGCGGCCGAACAGGGCACCGCCGTAGATGACGAAGCCGACGCCGATGAGCCAGGACTCCACGACGAGCACGGTGCCGACGGCGCCGTAGCTCAGGGCGTTGGTGACGACGAGCGGGGTGAAGACGAGGTAGGAGAAGGCGCGGAGGCCGGCCAGGCCGATGACCGTGGCCACCGCGCCGGGCAGCAGCGACCGCCAGTGGACCTGCCCGCCGAGCAGGAAGCGCTGGCCCCACCAGAAGAACAGCACACCGATCAGCGCGGAGAACACGATCCGCTGCGTCCCGTGCAGCGTCGCCTTCGTCGCGACCTCCTGGTAGAGGTACGCCGTCAGCACCACCAGCCAGGTCGCCTGCCGCCACACCCGGTGCCAGGGGCCGGAGGCCAGCCCCCAGATCCGCTCGTAGGCGTTCTGCACGCTGCCGCCGAAGGACACGCCGAACACGGCGAGCAGGACGCCGCTCCACACGCTGGTGGTGCCGATGACCTTGCGCGGGGGGCTGATGACGTCGGTGATGACGTGGGCGGACCGCCCGGACAGGCCCATGCCGTCGGTGAGCCAGGAGGCGAAGCCGCCCCGCACCAGCGGGTCGGCCGCGGCGACCACGATGAGCAGCGGTGCCAGCGTGATCAGGGCCAGGGTGGCGAAGCCCATGGCCCTGTGCATCAGCTCCAGCTCCCGGCCGTGCTCGAACAAGGCCTGGAGGCGCAGCCACCGCCACGCGCGGTGCAGGCCGCGCCGCAACCGCCTCACGGCTCCTCCCGCTGCTCGCCGCCCACCGCACGCTCTCCCGTGCCGATTCATCCAGCCTGGCACGCGCCGCGCGACTCGCAGCCGGAGGGGCGGGAACCGGCACGGCGCGCTGCTGCGCACGGGTGACCGTCCGGCCGGGCGACACGGCCGGCGGGTGCGCGGTTTGGGCGTCGCGGCGGCGGAGAATCGGACTCCGTGTCTACCACCGAGGACGCGCCGGGCGGCCGGCGGCGCATGCTGATCGTCAGCGCGAGCATGGGAGCCGGTCACGACACCGTGGCCGCCGAGCTGGCGCGGCGGGCCGCCGCCCGGGGCCACGAGGCCCGGGTGGTCGACGTGCTGGCGCTGCTGCCGTACGGCCTGGGCACGGGGCTGCGCCGGGGCTACCAGGCGTCGGTCCGGCACCTGCCCTGGCTGTACGGCGGGGTCTACGGCGCGTTCCTGCGCGGCGGTCCCGGCCGGCGGCCCAGCGGGGTGCCGCTCGCCCGGCTGGCCGGGGAGCGGCTGACGGACCTCGTGGACCGGCTGGGAGCCGACGTGGTTGTGTCCGTCTTCCATCTGGCCGCGCAGCTGACGGGGCATCTGCGGGAGCGGGGCGGGCTGCGGGTGCCGAGCGCCGTCTTCCTGCTGGACTTCGCGGTGCACCGGCAGTGGCTGCATCCGGGCAACGACCGGTATCTGTGCCTCACCGAGGCCGCGGCGGCAGAGGTGCGCCGGTTCCTCGACGTGCCGGTGGTCACGACGGGGCCGGCGGTCGCGCCCGCCTTCCGCGCTCCCGCCCCCGGGACGGCCCGCTGGCG
>NZ_JBEXKG010000204.1:0-11272 GCF_040609555.1 Streptomyces sp. NPDC004658 | reverse complement strand
GTGGCGGCGGCTTCGGCGGCCGTCCCGGTGGTCCCGGTGGCGGTGGCGGCGGTGGCCGTCCCGGCTTCGGCGGCCGTCCCGGCGGTCCCGGTGGCCGCGGTGGCACGCAGGGCGCCTTCGGCCGTCCCGGCGGTCCCGCGCGTCGTGGCCGCAAGTCGAAGCGGCAGCGTCGCCAGGAGTACGAGGCCATGCAGGCCCCGAGCGTCGGCGGCGTGATGCTGCCGCGCGGCAACGGCGAGACCATCCGTCTCTCCCGCGGCGCGTCGCTCACCGACTTCGCGGAGAAGATCAACGCCAACCCGGCGTCCCTCGTCGCGGTCATGATGAACCTCGGCGAGATGGTCACCGCGACCCAGTCCGTCTCCGACGAGACCCTCCAGCTCCTCGCCGACGAGATGAACTACGCGGTTCAGATCGTCAGCCCGGAGGAGGAGGACCGCGAGCTGCTCGAGTCCTTCGACATCGAGTTCGGCGAGGACGAGGGCGACGAGGAGGACCTGGTGGTCCGCCCGCCGGTCGTCACCGTCATGGGTCACGTCGACCACGGCAAGACCCGACTGCTGGACGCCATCCGCAAGACGAACGTCATCGCGGGCGAGGCCGGCGGCATCACCCAGCACATCGGTGCCTACCAGGTCGCGACCGAGGTCAACGGCGAAGAGCGCAAGATCACCTTCATCGACACCCCGGGTCACGAGGCGTTCACCGCCATGCGTGCGCGTGGTGCGAAGTCGACCGACATCGCGATCCTGGTCGTCGCGGCCAACGACGGCGTCATGCCGCAGACGGTCGAGGCGCTCAACCACGCCAAGGCGGCCGACGTGCCGATCGTGGTCGCGGTCAACAAGATCGACGTCGAGGGTGCCGACCCGACCAAGGTGCGCGGTCAGCTGACCGAGTACGGCCTCGTGGCCGAGGAGTACGGCGGCGACACCATGTTCGTCGACATCTCCGCCAAGCAGGGTCTGCACATCGACTCGCTGCTGGAGGCCGTGATCCTCACGGCCGACGCCTCGCTCGACCTGCGGGCCAACCCGAACCAGGACGCGCAGGGCATCTCGATCGAGTCCCGCCTCGACCGCGGCCGTGGTGCCGTGGCGACGGTCCTCGTCCAGCGAGGCACGCTGCGGGTCGGCGACACGATGGTCGTGGGCGACGCCTACGGTCGTGTGCGCGCCATGCTCGACGACAACGGCAACAACGTCGCCGAGGCCGGCCCGTCGACGCCGGTCCAGGTCCTGGGCCTGACCAACGTCCCGGGTGCGGGCGACAACTTCCTCGTCGTCGACGAGGACCGCACCGCCCGCCAGATCGCGGAGAAGCGCGCCGCCCGTGAGCGCAACGCCGCGTTCGCCAAGCGCACGCGCCGCGTGTCGCTGGAGGACCTGGACAAGGTGCTCAAGGCCGGCGAGGTCCAGCAGCTGAACCTGATCATCAAGGGTGACGCTTCTGGTTCCGTCGAGGCCCTGGAGTCCTCGCTGCTCCAGCTGGACGTCGGCGAAGAGGTCGACATCCGCGTCCTGCACCGCGGCGTCGGTGCGGTCACGGAGTCCGACATCGACCTGGCCATGGGCTCCGACGCCATCGTCATCGGCTTCAACGTCCGCGCTGCCGGGCGTGCCCAGCAGATGGCGGAGCGCGAGGGCGTCGACGTCCGGTACTACTCGGTCATCTACCAGGCGATCGAGGAGATCGAGGCGGCCCTCAAGGGCATGCTCAAGCCGGAGTACGAGGAAGTCGAGCTCGGTACGGCGGAGATCCGCGAGGTCTTCAAGTCGTCCAAGCTGGGCAACATCGCCGGTGTCCTCATCCGCTCCGGCGAGGTGCGCCGCAACACCAAGGCTCGCCTCATCCGGGACGGCAAGGTGGTCGCGGAGAACCTCACCATCGAGGGCCTGCGTCGCTTCAAGGACGACGTCACCGAGATCCGCGAAGGCTACGAGGGTGGTATCAACCTCGGAAACTTCAACGACATCAAGGTCGACGACGTCATCGCGACGTACGAGATGCGGGAGAAGCCGCGGGCCTGAGGCCTGTGGTTCGTGCTGGCCGGCGGGACTGTGGTCCCGTCGGCCAGCGCGCCGTTTTCCGGCCGGGCGCCTGTCCGGCCGACCGCACCGAAACCCTGTCGAGCCACCGGCGGGTACGCGGTACGGTTCTTGATGTCCCCGGCCACACGGACCCGGGGCCATCGATCCCGTACCGGCGGGTGAACCGGTTGCACACATGTACGTGGGGACTCTGTCCTTCGACCTCCTCCTCGGCGACGTCCACTCGCTGAAGGAGAAGCGCTCCGTCGTCCGCCCGATCGTCGCCGAACTCCAGCGGAAGTACGCCGTGAGCGCGGCCGAGGTGGACCACATGAACCTCCACCGGCGGGCCGTCATCGGCCTCGCCGCGGTCTCCGCGGACGCGGCGCACCTCACCGACGTACTGGACCGGTGCGAGCGGCTGGTCGCCGGCCGCCCCGAGGTGGAACTGCTGTCCGTGCGACGGCGCTTCCACGGCGACGACGACTGACCACGAAACGCAAGCAAGAGAAAGAACGGGAGACGGACCAGTGGCCGACAACGCGCGGGCTAAAAGGCTGGCGGACCTCATCCGGGAGGTGGTGGCCCAGAAGCTGCAGCGCGGGATCAAGGACCCGCGGCTCGGCTCACACGTCACCATCACGGACACCCGGGTCACGGGTGACCTCCGGGAGGCGACCGTCTTCTACACGGTCTACGGCGACGAGGAGGAGCGGAAGGCGGCGGCCGCGGGCCTGGAGAGCGCCAAGGGCATCCTGCGCTCCGAGGTGGGCCGCGCGGCCGGGGTGAAGTTCACGCCCACCCTGACCTTCGTGGCGGACGCCCTCCCGGACACCGCCCGGACCATCGAGGACCTCCTCGACAAGGCCCGGCAGTCCGACGAGAAGGTGCGCGAGGCGGCCACGGGCGCCACGTACGCCGGCGGCGCCGACCCGTACCGCAAGCCGGCGGACGACGACACCGACACGGACGGCGACGCCACCGAATGACCCAGAAGCACACCACGCCCGACGGCCTCGTCATCGTCGACAAGCCGTCGGGCTTCACTTCGCACGACGTGGTCGCCAAGATGCGCGGGATCGCCAGGACCCGCCGCGTCGGCCACGCCGGCACCCTCGACCCGATGGCGACCGGCGTCCTGGTCCTCGGGGTCGAGCGCGCCACCAAGCTCCTCGGGCACCTGGCGCTCACCGAGAAGGAGTACCTGGGCACCGTCCGCCTGGGCCAGACCACCCTCACCGACGACGCCGAGGGCGAGATCACCTCGTCCACCGACGCCTCCAAGGTGACCCGGGACGCCATCGACGCCGGCATCGCCAAGCTGACCGGCGACATCATGCAGGTCCCGTCCAAGGTCAGCGCCATCAAGATCGACGGCGTACGGTCGTACAAGCGGGCCCGCGAGGGCGAGGACTTCGAGATCCCCGCCCGGCCGGTGACCGTCTCCTCCTTCGCCGTGTACGACGTCCGGGACGCGGTCGCCGAGGACGGCACGCCCGTGCTCGACCTGGTGGTGTCGGTGGTCTGCTCCTCCGGCACCTACATCCGCGCCCTCGCCCGCGACCTGGGCGCCGACCTCGGCGTCGGCGGCCACCTCACGGCGCTGCGCCGGACGCGTGTCGGGCCGTACAAGCTGGACGCGGCGAAGACCCTGGACCAGCTCCAGCAGGAGCTGACCGTGATGCCGATCGCCGAGGCCGCCGCCGCGGCGTTCCCCCGCTGGGAGGTCGACGGCAAGCGGTCCCGGCTGCTGCTGAACGGCGTCCGGCTGGAGATCCCCGACGAGTACGCGGGCGCCGGTCCGGTGGCCGTGTTCGACCCCGAGGGCCGCTTCCTCGCCCTCGTCGAGGAACACCGGGGCAAGGCGAAGAGCCTGGCCGTCTTCGGCTGAGACGCCTAGGGCCTCTCGTTCGGATCATGCCGGGCTCGCGGGCCCTGGCACCGCGCCTCGCCGCGTTGTCGTCGGTTGCCATGGCTCCGCCATGGCGCCCTCCTCCGCCTTGCGATGCACGGCACCAGACCCCGCTCCCTGATCCGGCCTGATCCGAACGAAAGACCCTAGCCCCGGAGCCGGCGTGGCGGGGGCCGGCCGTCTGCGGTGGAGTGGCTGTCTGGCGTGGAGCGGCGGTCGGCCCACACGGGGTCGGTCCTGCCGCCGCTCCACGGTCCCCCCTCGGTTCCCCCACCCCTAGGGTTATCCAGCAACTCCCGCCCATTCACCCGTCCGGGCAGGCGCTCGGAGTGAACCGGGGGAGCGGAAGGGGGCGCGTTCATCGCGCGATCTGTCCCGCTGATCATCCCGCGCCTACCGTCGGAACCAGGCCACGGGGACGGGCGGGGAGGTACGACCATGACGGAACGGGGCCCGCGCGACGGAAGCGGGCGCCGGGGGCACGGGTGCGAAGAGCGGCCGTTCGAGGAGCGCGCCGAGAGCGAGCGCGAGGGCCGGGGCGGCCAGGCCGTTGCCGGCACTCCGGCCGACGCCACGGGCTCAGGTGTCCGGACCGACCGTTACGACGCCGCCCTCGTCCGCATCCGGGACCTGGCCGGCCGCCCGCGCGGACTCGGCTTCCTCGCCGATCACGAGGGCACCCTGCTCACCAGCCACGAGGCCGTCGACGGCCTGCCCCGGCTGGTGCTGCACGCCGACGGGGACCGCACCTGCGTGGTCGGCTCCGACGCGGTCACCGCGCTGCCCGGCCGCGACCTCGCCCTCGTGCGCACCGAGGGCCTCGGCGTGGAGCCGCTGCCCCTGACGGTGCGGGAGCGGATCGACGCCGGCAGCTACGTCCAGGTCGCCGCCGGCTGCTGGCGCGAGGCGCGGGTACTGGCCGCCACGCAGGTGACGTACACCGCCACGGACCGCTTCCACCTCCTGGACGACGTGCTGGAACTGGCCATCGGCACGGCCGGCCGGGACGCGCTCCGGCTGGGCGGCGGCGCGGCCGGCGGACCGGTGCTCGACGCGCGCACCGGCGCGGTCGTCGGCGTCCTCGGCACCGCCCTGCACAGCGCCCAGCGCGACGCGGGCTTCGCGGTGCCGCTGCGGCCCGCCGACGGTGCCCTCGCCGACCTGCTCGCCCGCAACGCGGCCACCGTGCCCGCGTACGGCGCCGAGCTCAACCTCGCCGGCATCCTCCAGCTGACCATGACCTCGGCGGGGCAGGACGGCCCCCCGGGCGCCGTCGAACCGGTCGAACGCCCCGACCTCGCGCGGGAGTTGGACGCCTTCACCACCGGCGACCGGCCCGTGCTCGGCCTCGTCGGCCCGCCGGGCAGCGGTCGTACGACGGAACTCGCGGCGCTCGCCGCCCGCCGTACCCGGGGGCAGCGGCCCGCCCCCACGCTGTGGCTGCGCGGTGCCGACCTGAACGAGACCGACGACTCGGTGGCCGACGTGGCCCGCCGCACCTTGGCGCGTGCCGCCCGGATCATCGCCGCCTCCCGGCCCGGCCGGCCCGAAGACCTCGGCGACGTCACGCCCGAACGCGTGGCCCGCCTCGCCGCCCGGGCCGGACGCCCGCTGCTGCTCCTCCTCGACTGCCCCGAGGAGATGCCCCCCGCCCTCGCCCACCGCCTGCCCGCCTGGACCGAGGGCACGGCCGCCTGGCTGAACGCGACAGGGACCCGCCTGGTGGTGGCCTGCCGGGAGGAACACTGGGAACGCACCGGCAGGGCCTTTCCCCAGACCCTGCTCCACGTACCGGGCGGTCCGGGGGAGCCGGTACCGACGCCGCAGGACCGCGGGGTTCCCGCGGAGGACGGTGAGCCGCGGGGAACACCGACAGGAGCCGGAGTCCCGACGCGCGGCCCCGAGCCGTGCGACCCCCCGGCCGCCGCCGCCCCGTCGGCCGACCCTGCCGTGTCTGAACCCGCCTCCCTGGCGGACAGCCCTCCGCCGGAGCGCACCGGTGTCACCCCCGTGACCGCGTCCCCCGCCTCGCCGGACCACGATGAGGCCTCCCGCGTCCCCGACGCCGGCCTCCTTCCGCCCTGTCTGCGCATCGGGGACTTCACACCCGGGGAGGCTCGGTGGGCCCGGGCGCGGTACGGGATTCCGGACGGTGTGCTCGCCGAGCGGGACGCGCGGCATCCGCTCGTGCTGCGGCTGCTGTCCGAGGTGCGGGCCGCCGTACCCGACGCGCCGGCCGCCGGGCCCGTGGACCGGCACGACGTGTTCGCCGCCCACCTCGACCTGATGTGCCTGCGCATCGCGGTCCGCCTCGCCGCCGCCGGCGGTCTGCGCGGAACGGCCGTGCGGCGGCTCGCGGCACGGGTGGCCGGGCAGGTGCACGAGGCCGCCCGGCGCAGCCTCGGGCCGGGGCAGGGGGAGCTGGACCGGGAGTCGTTCGAGGCGGTGTTCCCCTGGGGCCCCGCCCCGGCCTGGCTCGGCGGCGGCACCGGCTGGGCCTCCGCCGTGCTGACCGAGGGCCTCCTCGTGCCGGCCGGAACCGGCTACCGCTTCGCCCACGAGGAACTGGCCGACTGGATCCAGGGCACCCACCTGGACCTGGACGCGGCGCTGCGGGCCCTGGTGCACCGGCCCGGTGAGCCGGGCGCGTCCCACCCGGTGCCGGTGCCGCACCATCGCGTCGGACCCGTCGTCCAGGCGCTGCTGATCCTCGCCCGCCAGCAAGGGCCCGCACACCTCGCCCTCCGGCTGCGGGAGCTGGTCGACGCCCTGGACCATGACACCGGCTCCTGGTGGGCCGCCCGGCTGCTCGCCCACACCCTGCTCCAGGTCCCGGACGCCACGCCGTACACCGACGTGCTGCGCCTGCTCGCGGACCGTGTCGTCGCCTGGCGCGGCGCCGGGCGGCCCGTACCGGCCGAATTCCGCCCCGCCTTCTGGACCGCCCTTCCCCTCCCCGGCACCGAGCGCCTGGACCTGCTGCGCCGCCTGGTCCTCGCGGACCCGGCCCCGCCCGCGACGGGCGAGCGGTACCTGGACGCCGTCGCCGGACTGCTGGCCGCCGCCCCCGCCGTCGTACAGCCGCTGCTCACCCACTGGTTCGCGGACGAGCGGCCGCTGCCCGCGACCCCGCACGCCACCGTCGCCACCGCCGCGCAGGCACTGCTGCACACCCATCGGCACGCTGCCCTGGACGATCTCATCGAGGTGCTGGTGGCCTGCGCGCACCGGCGTGCCGACGAACTGCTCGCCGTCCTCGCCGAGGAGGAGCCGTCGGCCCTGTGCCGGGCGGTCGACCGCTGGGCGCACGACGAGCGCCCCGCCCGCCGGGTCGCGGCCGTGGCCTTCGCCCTGCGCGCGGCCCCCCACGCCCGCTCGGACGCCGACCGCGAACTGCTGCGCTACGCCGCCCTCACCCTGCTCGCCCGCCCCGCCGACCGCACCCTGCACGGCGCCGCCCTGGCCCTGCTGGTCCGCGACCCGCGCACCCGGGACCGGCACCTGTCCGCCGCCCTGCGCCACTTCGCCGACGGCGACCCGCAGTTCCCGCCCAGCGCCCTCGTCCCGGCCCTGACCACGCACCCGGAACCGGTCCTGGAGGCCTTCCGCGCCCGCCTGTGCGCCCCGGACGCCGGCGGACCGGACACCGGAGCGGTCCTGCGCGGCCTCTGCCAGGTCCCCACCCCGGCCCTGGCCCGCCGGGCCGCCGCCCTCGTCCGGGAGGCGCTGCCGCCGCGCCCGGAGACCGCCGGTCCCGTCGCCGGACAGGTCGCCGACCAGGTCGACCGCCGCCTCGAACAGGGGCCGACCGTCCGCCCGGTCCTGCTGCCCTTCGTCACCGGACTGCTCGACGGCGGTCCCGAACCGCTCCGGGCGGCCCTCGCCACCGTCCTCGCCGCCCCCGGCACGCCCGCGTCCCGCCCGCTCCGCCGCGAGCTGCTGGAGTTCCTGCTCGCCCGGGAAGAGGACCCGGCCGTCCTGCTCGCCGTCCTGCACGCGGCCACGGAACCCGGCGGCCGGGAGGAGGAGGCCCGGGGCCTGGTCCACCGCACCGGTCTGCTCCTCGTCCGCACGCCCGAGGGCGCCACCCGCTACGACCGCGCCCTGGTCGACCTCGGCCGGTGCGTGCCCGGCTTCGCCGCCCGCATGGCCCGCTGGCTGACGGAGGCCCCCGACGACTGGGCCGCCGTGGTCGGTCCCAGCACCCGCCGCATGATCGAGAACCTGGCGGGCGTACGCGTACCGGCCTGAGCCGCGCAGGGAACGTGCGCCCCGTCACAGCCCCCATGCCGATGCCGACGCGGGGCACCCGGCATGGCACCCTTAGAGCTGCACGACGAGGTCAAGTTAGACACGGACAAGGGTTCGAGGAGCGGTCACAGTGCAGCGCTGGCGTGGCTTGGAGGACATCCCCCAGGACTGGGGGCGCAGCGTCGTCACCATCGGTTCCTACGACGGCGTCCACCGCGGCCACCAGCTGATCATCAAGCACGCCGTCGACCGGGCCCGCGAGCTGGGCGTCCCGGCCGTCGTGGTCACGTTCGACCCGCACCCCAGCGAGGTCGTCCGCCCGGGCAGCCACCCGCCGCTGCTCGCCCCGCACCACCGCCGCGCCGAACTGATGGCCGAGCTGGGCGTCGACGCGTGCCTCATCCTGCCCTTCACCACCGAGTTCTCCAAGCTCTCGCCCGCCGAGTTCGTGGTGAAGGTCCTGGTGGACAAGCTGCACGCCAAGGCGGTCGTGGAGGGACCCAACTTCCGCTTCGGCCACAAGGCGGCCGGCAACGTCGAGTTCCTCACCGAGCAGGGCAAGATCTACGACTTCGACGTCGAGGTCGTCGACCTGTACGTCACCGGTGAGGCGGGCGGCGGCGAGCCGTTCTCCTCCACCCTGACCCGCCGCCTGGTCGCCGAGGGCGATGTCGCGGGCGCCCGCGAGATCCTGGGCCGCCCCCACCGTGTGGAGGGCGTCGTCGTCCGCGGCGCCCAGCGCGGCCGGGAACTGGGCTTCCCGACGGCCAACGTCGAGACGCTGCCGCACACCGCCATCCCCGCCGACGGCGTGTACGCCGGGTACCTGCACGCCCAGGGCGAGGCCATGCCGGCCGCGATCTCCGTCGGCACGAACCCGCAGTTCGACGGCACCGAGCGCACGGTGGAGGCGTACGCGATCGACCGCGTCGGCCTCGACCTGTACGGCCTGCACGTCGCCGTCGACTTCCTCGCGTACGTGCGCGGACAGGCGAAGTTCGAGTCGCTGGAGGCCCTGCTGGAGCAGATGGCCGCGGATGTGAAGCGGTGCCGGGAGATCCTGGCGGCGGAGGAGTAGCCGCGCGCGGCGACGGGACCGCTTCGGCGGGGCCCGTCACAGCGAGAAGGGCGGCCGGTGCGCTGAGCACCGGCCGCCCTTTTGCGTGGCCCTACTGCTGGGGCGGGGCCGGAGGAGCCTGCGGAGGCTGCTGCGGCTGCGGTTGCGCCTGCGGCTGGGACGGGGGCTGGGGCTGCCCGGGCTGCGGGTGACCCGGCTGCTGCGGCGCCCCCGGATACGGCTGCTGCGGGCCCTGCTGCGGCGGGTACGGCTGCTGCGCCGGGGCGTACGGCTGACCGGGCGCCTGCGGATACGGCTGGCCTGGGGCCTGGGGGTAGGGCTGTCCGGGCGCCTGCTGATACGGCTGCCCGGGCGCTTGCGGATACGGCTGCCCGGCTCCGTAAAGCTGTTCCGGCATCGGCTGGCCCGGCATGGGCTGTCCCGGCATCGGCTGGCCCGGCATGGGCGGGGCGGCCACCGGCGGCGGGTTGCCGTCGCTCGTCCACAGCCCGTGCGCCTGCTGGTGGCGGGTGAAGTCCTCGGCGACCATCGCGGCGAGGTTGAAGTACGCCTCGCGCGTCTTCGGCCGCATCATGTCGAGGTCGACCTCGGCGCCGGCGGCCAGATGCTCGTCGAAGGGCACGACGACGACGCCGCGGGTGCGGGTCTCGAAGTGCGCCACGATGTCCTCGACCTTGATCATCTTGCCGGTCTCGCGGACCCCGGAGATCACGGTGAGGGAACGGGAGACCAGGTCGGCGTACCCGTGCGCGGACAGCCAGTCCAGCGTCGTACTGGCGCTGCTCGCGCCGTCGACGGACGGCGTGGAGATGATGATGAGCTGGTCGGCGAGGTCCAGCACCCCGCGCATGGCGCTGTACAGCAGACCGGTGCCCGAGTCGGTCAGGATGACCGGGTACTGCCGGCCGAGCACGTCGATCGCGCGCCGGTAGTCCTCGTCGTTGAACGTGGTCGACACGGCCGGGTCGACGTCGTTGGCGATGATCTCCAGACCGGACGGGGCCTGGGAGGTGAACCGCCGGATGTCCATGTACGAGTTGAGGTACGGGATGGCCTGGACGAGGTCACGGATGGTGGCCCCGGTCTCCCGGCGCACCCGCCGCCCGAGCGTACCGGCGTCCGGGTTGGCGTCGATGGCGAGGATCTTGTCCTGCCGCTCGGTGGCGAGGGTGGAGCCGAGCGCGGTCGTCGTGGTCGTCTTGCCGACGCCGCCCTTGAGGCTGATGACCGCGATCCGGTAGCAGGACAGCACCGGCGTGCGGATCAGCTCCAGCTTGCGCTGCCGCTCGGCCTCCTCCTTCTTGCCGCCGAGCTTGAACCGGCCGCCCGCCGCCGCGGGCCGCCCGCTCTTCGCCTTCTGCCGCTTGTTGTTGAGCAGCCGGTCCGAGGACAGCTCCACGGCGGCGGTGTAACCGAGCGGGGCGGCACCGGGGTTGGTCGGCTGCCGCTGGTCGTGCTGAACGGGCTGCGGCCACGCGGCACCGGAACGGGGGTCGACCGGGGCCTGCGGAACGCCGGGGGCGCCGTCCTGGCCCTGCGGCGGCTGAGGGAAGCCGTAACCGCCCGGCGGGTTGGGGCCGTTGGGGTGCGGCTGGGCTGCCGGGACCTGCGGGAAGCCGTAACCGCCGGGCTGCGCCGGGGCGTTGGGCGCACCCGGCTGCGGGAACCCGTAACCGCTCGGCGGGGTGGGGCCGTTGGGATGCGGCTGGGGTGCCGAGGCCTGCGGGAAGCCGTAACCGCCGGGCTGCGGCGAGGGGTGGGGAGCGCCGGGTGCCGGGGCGCCGGGCTGGGGGAAGCCGTAGCCGCTCGGGGGCGTGGGGGCGTTGGGGGCGGGCTGAGGGCCGGGCGCCGAGGCGTTGGGCACGCCCGGCTGTCCCGGCTGTCCCGGCTGCCCCGGCTGGTGGGCGCAACCACTGACCACCAGAGTGCTTGGACGTGCTCTCGGCTGCATCGCATCGTCCGCCTGCTGCGCGGGGCCTCTCACCGAGGACCTATGGCGCC
>NZ_JBEXKG010000203.1:0-11367 GCF_040609555.1 Streptomyces sp. NPDC004658 | reverse complement strand
CTTTGTACTCACCCTCTCGGGCTTTCCTCCGGGCGCTTCCCTTCGGTCTTGCGTTTCCGACTCTATCAGATCTTTTCTCGATCCGATTTCCTCGGCGCTTTCCAGGTTCCCGCTCTCGCGTTTCCCTTTCCGGCGGTTCCGACTCTATCAGATCCTTTCGGCGTCTGATCCCCGGTCAGCGGGGTTTGTCCTCCCGGCCGTTGGGCCGTTCCGACGAGTGAGACTTTAGCGGATTCCTGGCTCCCGAGCTAATCGGGGGCTGGCGTCCTTTCGAACGCGGATTCCTCATTTCGCAAATACGCACACCAAAGCAGTCGGCGCCAGAGCGTCGATTGAGTGGGTGGTGCCTGCGGATTGGCTGTCCGGGGACCGACCGGGGTCGGCGCTCACGTCGGACAACTCGGAGAACACTACGTATCGGCGCGGGGCGTGTCAACTCGCTGCCGCGAGGCACTCCGGGGGCGTACTGTGGGGTGCGTGATGACGCGTACGTGTACCCAGCTCTGGTGGGCCGCCTGACGGCGGCCGGACTCACGTATGCACTCAACGGCCGCCGCCTCGGCGGCCGTTCTCGTATCTCCCTCCGGGTCTCGGGGGCCGGCCGCAAGGGCGGCGGTCCCGACCAGAAGGTGGAGTGGAGATGACTCGGGTCTTCAGCGGGATTCAGCCGACCGGGCACCTGACCCTGGGCAACTACCTGGGGGCCACGCGGCGGTGGGCCGAGGTCGACCAGCACCGGGCGGACTCGCTGTTCTGTGTGGTGGACCTGCACGCGCTGACCATGGACCACGATCCGGCGCGCGTACGCAGGCTCAGCCGGCAGACGGCGACCTTGTTGCTGGCGGCGGGGCTCGACCCCGAGGTGTGCACGGTGTTCCTGCAGAGCCATGTGGATGAGCACACGCGGCTGTCGTACCTGCTGGAGTGCGTGGCGACCGACGGTGAGATGCGGCGGATGATCCAGTACAAGGAGAAGGCCGCGAAGGAGCGGGAGCGCGGGGGGAGCGTGCGGCTGTCGTTGCTGACGTATCCGGTCCTGATGGCGGCGGACATCCTGGCGTACGGCACGGACGAGGTGCCGGTCGGCGAGGACCAGGCGCAGCACGTGGAGCTGACCCGGGATCTGGCGGTGCGGTTCAACCAGCGGTACGGGCAGGCGTTCGTGGTGCCGAGGGCGACGCTTCCGCAGGTGGCGGCGCGGGTGATGAACCTCCAGGACCCGACGCGGAAGATGGGGAAGTCGGACGATGCCGGGGCGGGGGTCGTCTATCTGCTGGACGAGCCGGACGTGGTGCGCAAGAAGGTGCTGCGTGCGGTGACGGACAGCGGACGGGACGTCGTCTACGACCGGGCGGAGCGGCCGGGCCTCGCGAATCTGCTGGACGTTCTCGCTGCGTGCACGGGCGGGAACCCTCAGTCACTGGCGGACGTTTACGACTCGTACGGCTCTTTGAAGAAGGACACCGCGGAGGCGGTGGTGGAGGTGCTGCGGCCGGTGCAGGCCAGGCACCGGGAGCTGTGCGCTGATCCGGCGTATGTCGAGGGGGTGCTGCGGGATGGTGCGGAGAAGGCGCGGGCGTTGGCACGGCCGACGGTCGATACGGCCTATAGGGCGATCGGGCTGCTGCCGCCCGTGGCGGAGCCTTCGCTGAGCGCTGCCCGGTAGCCGGGCGGCGGTCTGGGTGCGGCGACAGGGGGCGGTGGTCCGCCTGGACCGGTCTGCGGGCGGGGACGGGCCACCGCCCGCGGGCCGGCGTGGGGCGGTCGGTTCAGTCCTTCTTGCCCGAGGCGAGTTCGCGGCTGCGGTCGCGGGCGGCTTCGAGGGCGGCGATGAGGGCGGCCCGTACGCCGTGGTTCTCCAGTTCGCGGATGGCGTTGATGGTGGTGCCGGCCGGGGAGGTGACGTTCTCCCGGAGCTTGACCGGGTGTTCGCCGCTGTCGCGGAGCATCACGGCGGCGCCGATCGCGGACTGGACGATGAGGTCGTGGGCCTTGTCGCGCGGGAGACCGAGCAGGATGCCGGCGTCGGTCATGGCTTCGACCAGGTAGAAGAAGTAGGCCGGGCCGGAGCCGGAGAGTGCGGTGCAGGCGTCCTGCTGGCTCTCGGGGACGCGGAGGGTCTTGCCGACACCACCGAAGATCTCCTCGGTGTGCGCGAGGTGCTGTTCGGTGGCGTGGCTGCCGGCGGAGATCACCGACATGGCCTCGTCGACGAGGGCGGGGGTGTTGGTCATGACTCGGACGACCGGGGTGCCCGCGGCCAGGCGCTCCTCGAAGAAGGAGGTGGGGATACCGGCGGCTCCGCTGATGACGAGGCGGTCGGCGGGGACGTGCGGGGCGAGTTCGTCCAGGAGGGTGCCCATGTCCTGCGGCTTGACCGTGAGGATCAGGGTGTCGGCGGTCTTGGCGGCCTCGGTGTTGGTGACCGGGGTGACTCCGTAGCGGGTGCGGAGTTCTTCGGCGCGTTCGGCGCGACGGGCCGTGACCAGGAGGTCGTCGGGGGCCCAGCCGGCCCGGATCATTCCGCTGAGCAGGGCTTCGCCGATCTTGCCGGTGCCGAGGACTGCGACTTTCTGGCTCATGCGGTTCAGTCTGGCACCGGGGTGGGGTGCGCGGGCGGGGTGTCCGGTGGGCGGAACATCGGCCGGTGGCCCCCGCGGTCACGCCGTGCGCCGTCGTAGCGTCGCCGCTCCCAGGCCCAGCACGAGCAGCGCGCAGCCGGCGACGATCAGGACGTCGCGGACGAAGGTCGCCGTCATGTCGGTGTGGTGGAGGACCTGGTTCATGCCGTCGACGGCATACGACATCGGCAGGACGTCGGAGACGGCCTCCAGGACGGGGTGCATGTCGGAGCGGGGCGTGAACAGGCCGCAGAGGAGGAGCTGGGGAAAGATCACCGCGGGCATGAACTGGACCGCCTGGAATTCCGAGGCCGCGAAGGCCGAGACGAAGAGACCGAGGGCCGTGCCGAGCAGGGCGTCGAGGAGGGCGACGAGGAGGAGCAGCCAGGGGGAGCCGGTGACGTCGAGGCCGAGGAGCCAGACCGCGAGTCCGGTGGCGAGGGCGGACTGGACGATGGCGAGGGCGCCGAAGGCGAGGGCGTAGCCGGCGATGAGGTCGGCCTTGCCGAGGGGCATGGCGAGGAGGCGTTCCAGGGTGCCCGAGGTGCGTTCGCGCAGGGTGGCGATGGAGGTGACCAGGAACATCGTGATCAGCGGGAAGATGCCGAGCAGGGAGGCGCCGATGTCGTCGAAGGTACGCGGGCTGGCGTCGAAGACGTAGCGCAGCAGGATCAGCATCAGGCACGGGATCAGGATCAGCAGCGCGATGGTGCGCGGGTCGTGGCGCAGCTGGCGCAGGACCCGGGCCGCGGTGGCGGTGGTGCGGGAGGCGTTGAGGGCGCCGGGGCGCGTGGCGGGGGCCGCCGGGGTCGTCGTGCTCGCCGTGGTCAGGGGGCTCGGGGTCATCGGGTGCTCTCTTTCGTGCGGCCCGTGGTGGCCTCGTCGACCAGGCGCAGGAAGGCGGCCTCGACGGTGTCGGTGCCGGTGCGGGTGCGCAGGGCGTCCGGGGTGTTGTCGGCGAGGATCTCGCCCTCGCGCATGAGGAGGAGGCGGTGGCAGCGCTCGGCCTCGTCCATGACGTGGGAGGAGACGAGGAGGGTGACGCCGCGGGTGGCGGCGAGGTCGTGGAAGAGGTTCCACAGGTCCCGGCGCAGGACGGGGTCGAGGCCGACGGTCGGTTCGTCCAGGACGAGGAGTTCGGGGGTGCCGAGGAGGGCGACGGCGAGGGAGACGCGGCCCCGCTGGCCGCCGGAGAGGTTGCCGGCGAGGGCGTCGGCGTGGCTGGTGAGGTCGACGTCGGCGATGGCCTGGGTGACGTGTTGGTGGCGGCGGTCGGCGGCGCGGCCGGGGTCGAGGATCGCGGCGAAGTAGTCGAGGTTCTGACGGACGGTGAGGTCGTCGTAGACGGAGGGGGCTTGGGTGACGTAGCCGATGCGGCTGCGCAGCGTGGGGTGGCCGGCCGGGTGGCCGAGGACGTCGAGGGTGCCGGTGACCTTGGCCTGTGTGCCGACGATCGAGCGCATGAGGGTGGATTTGCCGCAGCCGGAGGGACCGAGCAGCCCGGTGATCCGGCCGCGGGGGACGGTGAAGCGGAGGTGGTGCAGGACCGTGCGGGGGCCGCGGGTGACGGTGAGGTCGTCGGCGTGGACGGCGGCGGTGGCGGCAGGGGGTGGAGGGCCCGGCTCGTAATTCATCATGTGATGAATAATTGGCCTGGCGGGGCCCGGACGTCAAGGGGCGGGGGAAAGGGTGGGAGCCGGTGAGGGACGTGGGAGGTGCGGGCTGCCGGGTCAGGGCTTGCGGGCGACCAGGAGGAGGACGTCGTAGGTCTCCTCGACCATGCCGTCCGGGAAGACCTTCAGCAGGTGGCCGCGCTCCTCCTCGAGGAAGGCGGCCGTGCGCTCCTCGGGGGTGACGAGGAAGGCCGAGTGGCTGCCGATGTTGGCGAGGTGGGTGTCGACCGGGACGCGACGGCTCCAGCGGACCGTGCGGCGGGTGAAGTCCAGACGCCCGCTGGGGTCGGCCAGCTCGATGCGGTCTGCGGCCTTGCGCTTCTCGGCCACGGTGTCGACGCCCAGGAAACGGCCGACGCGACGGGCCGCGTCGGTGATCCAGTCGATGTCCAGCGCCTCGGTGTTCCACCACAGCGCCAGCGCACCGCCCGGGCGCAGCACGCGCAGCACCTCCGGCACCGAGCGGGCCTGATCGGTCCAGTGCCAGGCCTGGGCGAAGGTGATGAGGTCGGCGTGGGCGTCGGCGACGGGCAGGGCGTTGCCGTCGCCCCGCACGAGCGGGATGTGCGGGAGCGCGCGGCGGAACTCGGCGGCCATGCCCGCGCCGGGTTCGACGGCGAGGACGTCGGCGCCCCGGGCGTGCAGGAGGGCGGTGGCGATGCCGGTGCCGGCGCCGACGTCCACCGTCCTGGCGCCGGGCAGGGGGCGGCCGGCCAGTTCCTCGACGGCGTCGAAGAGGGCGGGAGGGTAGGAGGGGCGGTTCGCGGCGTACTGCGCGGCGGCGGAGTTGAAGGAGGCGGCGCGGGCGGCGTGGGAGGCGTGCGGGTCGGCGGGCGACGGCTGAGTGACGGTCATGGGGTCCTGTCTACGGCATCGCCCCGCGTCCGCGTCCTCCTCTTTTCGCTGCCGTTGCGGTTCCGCCATGGCGTTTCACCGTCGCCGTCGGGCCGATTGCCGTTCCGAAGTCGCCGTTCGACGTCGTCGTCCCGCCGTTGCGTTCTACCGGCGGCGCTTCTTCCGCGACGGGTTGCCGGTGCGGCGGGTGGTGCGGCGTTCATGGGCCTCGCGGGCCTGCTCGTACTCCTCGCGGTGCAGCTTCTCGCCCGGTGCCTCGGTGAGGGAGCGGAAGAAGTAGGCGAGGAGGGTGCCGACGAAGCCGATGGCGAGCAGGCCGCGCAGGGAGGCCTGGCGCTGCGGGTCGTGGCGCTTGCCGAAGCCCTCCCAGGTGTTGCGGAAGGCGAGCGCGCTGCAGATGGCGAACATGGCGACGACCAGCACGGTCACGAAGGAGCCGGATTCGGCGATCTGGATGCCCTGGTAGGCCAGGCGCAGCACCAGGCAGGAGACGGCGGCGGCGGCGAGGGAGCCGACGGCGACACCGGCGCGGCGGGCCGCGTAGCCGTCGTCGTGGTGCACCCAGGAGGTGCCGAAGAAGCGCAGGGGCTCGGGGCGGGGGCCGCCGCCCTGCGGCGGCGCGCCATCGCCCCGGGCCGCGTGGCCGCCGGAGTCCGCCGAGGTGTCCGGGGTGCCGGTTTCGTCGCTCACAGCACGATTATGGCGCCGGGGGCGGACGGGCTTCCGGGCGGGGCGGGGACCGTGCGGGGTGGGCTGCCGGGGTGGGGGGCGTGCCGTGTCGGCGGCTCCCCCCACCCCGGCGGGGCCCGGCGCCGGCCCGGCCCGGTCCGTGCGGGCTGGGGTCAGCCGCAGCGGGGGGCGATGTAACCGTCGGTGCCCGTCTGGACGTAGGCGTCGGAGACGTACTCGCCGCTGTCGATGAGGTCCCAGATGTTGGTCGTGCCGTAGGTGCCCGTCACGGTGGTGCCGGGGGTCTGGCAGTAGATCGGTACCCGGACGCCCTCCGGCAGCACGCGGACCAGGTTGTACTGCGTGCCCGGGCCGCTGCGGACGTTGAGCCGGACACCGGGCGCGACGGCGTAGGTGCGGACGGCTGCCGCCGCCTCCGTCACCATGCTCCCGGCGCCGCCGGTGCCGTCGACGCCGTTCTCGGTGGCCTCGGCCTCTTGTGCGCGGTCGACTGACATGAAAGTGGTCCTCCCCCGTTGTCCTTCTGTCATCAGGCGCGAAACGCAGGTGCGCGACTCGCACCCAGACGCTAGCAAGCCGCCTCTGTCCCGTACGAGTCATCGACTAGGCTCCGTGCGTCGCGCGCGCGGACGAAGAGCACGGGGGTGGTCCATGGCGCCACAGCGCAACACCGGAGCGGGCGCGGAAGCGGAACTTCCCGAGTACGCCGGGCACTACCGGCTGGAATCCTGTCTGGGCTCCGGCGGCATGGGGGTCGTACACCTCGCCCGCAGTACCTCGGGGATGCGGCTCGCGGTGAAGGTCGTACACGCGGAGTTCGCGCGGGATCCCGAGTTCAGGGGCCGTTTCCGGCAGGAGGTGGCCGCCGCGCGCAGGGTCAGCGGGGCCTTCACGGCACCCGTCGTGGACGCCGATCCCGAGGCCGGCCGCCCCTGGATGGCCACCCTGTTCATTCCCGGGCCGACCCTCTCCGATCATGTGAAGCGGAAGGGTCCCATGCCCGCGGAGCAGCTGCGCCGGCTGATGGCGGGGCTCGCCGAGGCACTGCGGGACATCCACCGGGTCGGGGTCGTGCACCGGGATCTCAAGCCCAGCAACGTGCTGCTCGCCGAGGACGGGCCGAAAGTCATCGACTTCGGCATCTCCCGGCCGAAGGACAGTGAACTGCGCACCGAGACCGGCAAACTGATCGGCACACCGCCGTTCATGGCGCCCGAGCAGTTCCGGCGGCCCCGTGAGGTCGGCCCGGCCGCCGACATCTTCGCGCTCGGTTCGGTCATGGTGCACGCGGCCACCGGGCGCGGGCCGTTCGACTCCGACAGCCCGTACGTCGTCGCCTACCAGGTGGTCCATGACGAGCCCGACCTGACCGGCGTACCGGACGGGATCGCGCCGCTGGTGCTGCGGTGTCTCGCCAAGGAACCCGCGGACCGGCCCACGCCGGACGAACTGATGCGGGAACTGCGCTCGGTCGCGGCCTCGTACGACACCCAGGCGTTCATACCGGCGCAGCGGACGGGGGCGGAGCAGGGGGCGGGCGAGGACCGGGCTTCGGCGGAGGCGGGGGCGGAGGCAGGGGCAGGGGCAGAGGCCGCCGGCGCTCCTGCTGGAGCCGGGCGTTCCGAGGGCACCCGCGGGCGCCCGTGGCGTCGGCGGGCGGTGGCGCTGTCGGCCGGGGGCCTCGGGCTGGCGCTGCTCGGTGCGCTCGTCTCGGTGTGGGCGTCCGGCGGAAACGATCAGGCACCCCGGAGGAAGAGCGAGCCGACCCTGACGGCGGCCTCCGGCAGCACGTGGACGGCCCGGCCGGCGGTCGGCGGCGCGGGCATGCCGCACTGCGTGTACGGGGCCGGGAAGGTGTTCTGCGCGCGGCCGGGCGTCGTCTTCGCGCTCTCCGCGAGCGACGGCGGCCTGCTGTGGCGGCGCACGGTCGACACCCGGTCCACGAGCGGGCCTCCGGCCCTCTCCGGCGGGCTGGTGCAGCCGTACACGGACGGCGGCTCACGGCTCGCCGGGCTGGATCCGGTCACGGGCAGGCAGGTGTGGCAGCGGCGGGTGCCGGCCGGGACGACCGTGCGGTACGCCGGTGACACGGCCCTGCTCACCGGCACCGACGGCACGGTCACCGGCGTCGACGGTGCGAGCGGCGCCACCCGCTGGCGCAGCACGGTGCCCGGTCGGGGCGTGCCGGCGTTCGACGCGTTCCCCGGCGCTCCGGCGGCTTACGCGACGCGTACGTCCGCCGACGGGACGAGCACGCAGGTGACCGCCGTCGACCCGGGCACGGGCCGGGCGCGGTGGGACGTACGGCTCGACGGCTGGCTCAAACCGTTCGCGGCGCAGGGCGGTTCGGTGTTCTTCCTGTCCGTGGACAGCGCGTACGGCGCCGAGGAGATCGTCCGCTACACCCCCGGCTCGGGCGCGACCCGGCGTGTGGCGCTGCCCACCGTCCTCGACGGCGCGCACGCCACCGTACGCGGGAACGTCGTGTACGTACTGGCCACCGGCGGTTCCCTGGACGCCGTGGACATGGAGTCGGGGCAGTCCGGCCGGCACCTGTGGCACCTGGAGACGTCGGTGAGCCGCGGTTCGGCGCCCGTCGTGCGGGGCGGGCGGGTGTACCTCACCGCGAGCGACGGCCGGCTGCTCGCCGTCGACGCCGGGAACGGCAGGCTGGTCGGGCAGACGCCGGCGCGGCTGGGCGCGAACTCGGCGGAGGTCATGAGCACCCCGCCCGCGCCGGTGCCGGTCGGCGGACGCGTCCTCGCCGCCGCGCCCGACGGCACGGTCTTCGCCGTGGACGGCGGGAAACCGTCGGCCTGGTGACCCGGGGCGCGGTGAGAGGCCCGGCGACGCGAGGACGCTCGGCGGCTCGGTCAGACGGGCACCGGCGAACCGCCCGGCGGCACCGGGCCAGCGCACCGCCCCGGTGATACGGCGAAGGGCCGCCCCGGGTCGGGGCGGCCCCTGCTGCCGGTGTTCAGCCCAGGCGGGACACGTCGCGCACCGCGCCCTTGTCCGCGCTCGTCGCCATCGCGGCGTAGGCGCGCAGGGCGGCGGAGACCTTGCGTTCGCGGTTCTTCGGGGCGTAGACGCCGTTCAGGGCCTGGGCGCGGCGGGCCAGCTCGGCCTCGTCGACCAGCAGCTCGATCGAGCGGCCCGGGATGTCGATGCGGATGCGGTCGCCGTCCTGGACCAGGGCGATCGTGCCGCCGGAGGCCGCCTCGGGCGAGGCGTGGCCGATGGACAGGCCCGAGGTGCCGCCGGAGAAGCGGCCGTCGGTGATCAGGGCGCAGGTCTTGCCGAGGCCGCGGCCCTTCAGGTACGAGGTCGGGTAGAGCATCTCCTGCATGCCGGGGCCGCCCTTGGGGCCCTCGTAGCGGATGACGACGACGTCGCCGTCCTTGACCTCCTGGGTGAGGATGCGCTGGACGGCCTCCTCCTGGGACTCGCAGACGACCGCCGGGCCCTCGAACGTCCAGATCGACTCGTCCACGCCGGCCGTCTTGACCACGCAGCCGTCGACGGCGAGGTTGCCGCGCAGGACCGCGAGGCCGCCGTCCTTGGAGTACGCGTGCTCGACGGAGCGGATGCAGCCGTTCTCGGCGTCGTCGTCCAGGGCCTCCCAGCGCTCGGACTGGGAGAAGGCCTCGGCGGAGCGGACGCAGCCGGGTGCCGCGTGCCACAGCTCGACGGCCTCCGGCGACGGGGAGCCGCCACGGACGTCCCAGGTCTTGAGCCAGTCGGAGAGGGACGGGCTGTGGACGGCGTGCACGTCCTCGTTGAGCAGCCCGGCGCGGTGCAGTTCGCCGAGGAGGGCGGGGATGCCGCCGGCGCGGTGCACGTCCTCCATGTAGTACGTGCGGTTCTTGGCGACGTTGGGGGCCACCTTGGCCAGGCAGGGCACGCGGCGCGAGACGGCGTCGATCTGGTCCAGGCCGAAGGGGACGCCCGCCTCCTGGGCGGCGGCCAGCAGGTGCAGGATCGTGTTGGTGGAGCCGCCCATCGCGATGTCCAGGGCCATGGCGTTCTCGAAGGCCTGGAAGGTGGCGATGTTGCGGGGCAGGACGGTGTCGTCGTCCTGCTCGTAGTAGCGGCGGGTGAGGTCCATGACCGTGCGGGCCGCGTTCTCGTACAGGGCGCGGCGCGCGGTGTGGGTGGCGAGGACCGAGCCGTTGCCGGGCAGCGACAGGCCGATGGCCTCGGTCAGGCAGTTCATCGAGTTGGCGGTGAACATGCCGGAACAGCTGCCGCAGGTCGGGCAGGCGTTCTCCTCGATCCGGAGGATGTCCTCGTCGGAGATCTTGTCGTTGACGGCGTCGGAGATCGCGTCGACCAGGTCGAGCGTGCGGACCGTGCCGTCGACGAGGGTGGCGCGGCCGGACTCCATGGGGCCGCCGGAGACGAAGACCGTCGGGATGTTCAGGCGCAGGGCCGCCATCAGCATGCCCGGGGTGATCTTGTCGCAGTTGGAGATGCAGACCAGGGCGTCGGCGCAGTGGGCCTCGACCATGTACTCCACGGAGTCCGCGATCAGGTCGCGGGAGGGCAGGGAGTACAGCATGCCGCCGTGGCCCATGGCGATGCCGTCGTCGACCGCGATGGTGTTGAACTCGCGCGGGATGCCGCCCGCCTCCTTGATCGCCTCGCTGACGATCCGGCCGACCGGCTGGAGGTGGGTGTGGCCCGGCACGAACTCGGTGAAGGAGTTCGCGACGGCGATGATCGGCTTTCGGCCGATGTCCGCACCGGGTACACCGGAGGCGCGCATAAGGGCGCGGGCGCCCGCCATGTTGCGGCCGTGGGTGACTGTGCGGGACCTCAGCTCGGGCATCGTCGCTCGCTCCTTCAGACGGATGTGGCTGCTTCGAGCGTACGCCGGTCATCCAGTGGGCGGGACAAGGTGTCCGGATTGCGGGACGGGCGTTTCACGGAGCCGTCAGGTGCCCCTGTACGACGGGGGCGACCCGGGCGATGATCCGCTCCAGGTCCGCCGACGCCAGCGGCTCCACCTTGATCACGTACCGCAGCATGGCGCAGCCCACCAGCTGGGCGGCCGCCAGCTCGGCGCGCAGCTCGGCGTCGGGCAGTTCCAGCTGGGCGGCGATGCGGCGCAGCAGCTGCGTGGCGATCAGGCGGCGGAAGACGGCGGCGGCCGTGTCGTTGTTGACGGCGGAGCGCACGATCGCGAGCAGCGGGGTGCGGGTGGTGGGGTTCTCCCAGATGCCGAAGATGAACCGGGTGAGCCGTTCGCCGACAGCGTCCGAGGGGCCCTCGGCGACCGCGTCCGGCGCGTTCAGGGCGGGCGCGAAGGCGACCTCGATGGCCGCCTCGAAGACCTGCTCCTTGGTGCCGAAGTAGTGGTGGACGAGCGCGGAGTCCACACCGGCGGCCTTGGCGATGCCGCGTACGGACGTCTTCTCGTACCCGCGCGCGGAGAACTCCTCGCGGGCGGCGGCGAGGATACGGTCCCGGGTGCCGGCGGACTCGCCGCGCGGGGGCCGGCCCCGGCGCCGGGCGGGCGGCTCGGC
>NZ_JBEXKG010000202.1:0-11512 GCF_040609555.1 Streptomyces sp. NPDC004658 | reverse complement strand
CCGCGTCCGAGCCGTCACCGGCGCCGGCACCGTCCGGCACGCTGTCGCGGACGCCGGCGGCAGCCGAGTCCGCCGGCTGGGCCGGGATCTTCGGCGAGACACCGGCGGGGCCGGCGATCCCCGGCGCGGCCGCGAGGCCACCGCCCTCACCCGCACCGGCACGGAGACCGGAGCCGCGCCCGGTCCCCTCCCTCGGTACGGCGAGGTCGCCCAGGGCCGCCTGGGACTCGGTGATGCCGATGGCCTGGAGCGTGTGGTCGTCGTCCGACTCCGCTCGGGTCCAGGACCGTTCGGCCCGTTCCCACAGGGTGGTCAGGGGGCCGGGGTCGGTGCCCGTGGCCTCGGCGAGGGCGATGACCGCGCCCTTGGGGGCGAGGAGCCGGCCGCCCAGGTAGCGTTCCCAGGAGGTCTTGCCGTAGCCCGTGCGATCGGCCAGTGCGGCGGTGCTCAGGCCACCGCGGTCGGCCAGTCGCCGCAACTGGACGGTGAACTCCCTCATCTGCGGGTCCAGATCCTCCGGCAGGGCACTCCACCGAGGCATCGCCTACCCCCTCTTCCCCTCTTCCCCCGTGTTCCGTGCAGGTCGCGCGGTACGCGCCGACCAAAAGGATGCCAGGGACGCGGTCAGCCGCCGGGGGTCACCAGCCCCGTCTCGTACGCCAGCACCACCGCCTGCGCCCGGCTGCCGAGGTCGAGCTTGGTCATGGTGCGGTTCAGGTGGGTCTTGACGGTGGCCTCGCTGATGTAGAGGCGGTCGGCGATCTCCAGGTTGGACAGGCCGCGGGCGGTGAGTCTGAGGACCTCCACCTCGCGGGAGGTGAGCACGCCCAGGTCGGGCGGGGGCGCGGTGTCGGCGGGCGCCTGCTGGCGGGCGAAGGCCTCCACCAGGCGCCGGGTGACGCTGGGCGCGAACAGGGCGTCGCCGCCGTCGACCGCGGTGACCGCCGCCAGCAGCCGCTCGGGGCCGGAGTCCTTCAGCAGGAAACCGGACGCGCCGGCGCGCAGCGCGCCGTACACGTACTCGTCGAGGTCGAAGGTGGTCAGCACCAGGACCCGGGGCGGCCGGTCGGTGGCCTCGGCGAGGATCCGCTCGGTGGCCTCGATGCCGTTGACACCGGGCATCCGGATGTCCATGAGGACGACGTCGGGCCGGGTCTCGGCGGCGAGCCGTACGGCCTGTTCGCCGTCTCCCGCCTCGCCCACCACCTCGAAGCCGGGCGCCGCGTCCAGCAGCCCGACGAGTCCGGCGCGGATGAGGAACTGGTCGTCCACGACGAGCACTCTGATCATTTAGTACGGTCGTCCCCCTCGGCCGTGCGCCGTCCCTCACCGCTCCGCTTCCCGCGCGCCCCCGCGGTCGCGTTGGGCGGCCGAGGTCGGCAGGGTCAGCCGGACCTCGTAGCCGCCCTCGGTGCGTGGGCCGACGCTGATCGTCCCGCCGTAGAGCGTGGCCCGCTCCCGCATGCCAATCAAGCCGTGGCCGCCACCTGTGGGCATTCTGTCCGGATCCGCCCCCTCGCCGTCGTCGGTGACGCGGACGGTCAGCTCCTGGGCGCCGTACCGCAGTTCCACGCGCGCGTGTGCGGGACCGGCGTGTTTGAGGGCGTTGGTGAGGGCTTCCTGCACGACGCGGTAGGCGCACAGTTCGACGCCGGGCGGCAGCGGGCGGGCGGTGCCCTCGACGGCGAGGTCCACGGGCAGGCCGCCGGCCCGCACCCGGTCCACGAGTTCACCGAGCCGGGCCAGGGTGGGCATGGGGGCCCGCTGCGGGGCCTCGGGGTCCTCCTCGCGCAGCACCTGGAGCATGCGGCGCAGTTCTTCCAGGGCCTCCCGGCTGGTGTCCGCTATGGTGCCGAGCGCGCCGCGCGCCTTGCCGGGGTCGGAGTCGAAGACGAACCGGGCGAGCCCGGCCTGCACGGAGATGACCGACATGTGGTGCGCGACGACGTCGTGCAGTTCGCGGGCGATCCGGCCGCGTTCCTCGGCGACCGCGCGGCGGGCCCGCTCGGCCTGTTCGGCGTGCAGCCGACGGGTGAGCTCGGCGCTGCGGCGGGCCAGGTGCCCGAACCAGACGAGCACCGAGCTGTAGAGCAGGGCCTGGCCGACCACGGAGGCCATGGAGGGGGTGTCGCTGACCACGCCGGCGTACACCCAGACCGCGCAGGTGCAGGCGGCGCAGGCGAGGGCGGTGTGCGGCGGGCGGACGGAGGCCACGGTGTACAGGGCGAGCATGGCGCCGAAGGTGCACACCACCGGCCAGTAGCCGAGGCTGATGTAGCCGGCCGCGGCGGCCTCGACGAGGGCGAAGACGGCGAGGGGGTGGCGGCCGCGCAGGGCGACCGGGAGGTGGGCGAGGGCGACGAGGGCGTAGGCGCGGGCGCCGAGTTCCGGCCAGCCCTGGGACCGGGACTCCTGCGCGACCAGGACGGCCACCACGGCCATGGCCACCGCGATCAACGCGTCCACGACGAGCGGGCGGGGGGTCCTCAGTCGCATCGCCGCAGGGTAACGCGCACGGCCGCGCCCGGGAGTCAACCGCGCGCGGTACCGCGGAAGTTGCAGCGGTAACCGTCGTACGCCCCTGGACGGTACGGCGGTTGGGCCCAGGGGTGGACGCGGCGCGCGGGGCACGGCCGTAGCGTCGGGAACGGGGACACGGCAGGTGGCCCGCGTCCCCGGGGGAGTCGCGGGCCACCTGCCGTACCGAGCGCGCTACTTGTCGAGCGTGAAGTGCAGGATGTCCTTGAGGAAGGGGATCTGCAGCCACGGTTTGGGCTGGGCCATCATCGCGAGCAGCACGATGGCCAGGCCCAGGACGCCGTAGGTGACGATGTCGGTGAAGCGGGAGCGGACGGCGAGCATGCCGACGCTGGGCAGCGTCCAGCGCATGACCGCACCGGCCAGCAGGGCGGCGCCGATCAGCAGGGTGCCGTAGCGGAACACGTCGAGCGCGGTCAGCAGCAGGCCGAGCGCCACCGTCGACAGCACCACGAGCACGGGCCACTGCCGGGCGGGCGCCGGGGCGTCGCCGGCCGCGGCCCGGCCGCCGCCCTCGGGGCGGGCGGTGTCCCTGGTGAACAGCGGGAAGCGGCGGGTGACGCGGCGCGGGCGCCCCTCGGCGTCAGGGGCGCTGATCGCGTCGCGCGCGGTCGGCTCCGCCGACCCGCGGGTGTCCTCAGCCGGCACTGCGCTCCGCCGCCTCGACCACGTTGACCAGCAGCTGCGCCCGGGTCATCGGGCCGACGCCGCCGGGGTTGGGGGAGATCCAGCCGGCCACCTCGGTCACATCCGGGTGGACATCGCCGACGATCTTGCCGTCGGCGTTGCGGGAGACGCCGACGTCCAGGACGGCCGCGCCCGGCTTGACGTCCTCGGCGCGGATCAGGTGCGGGGAGCCGGCCGCGGCGATGATGATGTCGGCCCGCTTCAGGTGGGCGGAGAGGTCACGGGTGCCGGTGTGGCACTGGGTGACGGTGGCGTTCTCGCTGCGGCGGGTGAGCAGCAGCGGCATGGGACGGCCGATGGTGACACCGCGGCCGACGACCACCACCTCGGCGCCCTTGATCTCCACGCCGTGGCGGCGCAGCAGGGTGAGGATGCCGTTGGGGGTGCAGGGCAGCGGGGCCGGCTCGTTCAGGACGAGGCGGCCGAGGTTCATCGGGTGCAGGCCGTCGGCGTCCTTGGCCGGGTCCATCAGCTCCAGGACGCGGTTCTCGTCGATGCCCTTGGGCAGCGGGAGCTGGACGATGTAGCCGGTGCAGGCCGGGTCCTCGTTCAGCTCGCGGACGACCGCCTCGATCTCCTCCTGGGTGGCGGTGGCCGGCAGCTCCCGCTGGATGGAGGCGATGCCCACCTGGGCGCAGTCGCGGTGCTTGCCGGCGACGTACTTCTGGCTGCCGGGGTCGTCCCCGACCAGGATCGTGCCGAGGCCGGGCGTGACGCCCTTCTCCTTCAGCGCCGCCACGCGGGCGGTCAGATCGGACTTGATCTCGGCTGCGGTGGCCTTGCCATCGAGAATCTGGGCGGTCATGGTCCCATCCTCGCGGATGACCCGGTCCCGGTTCCAATCCGGGTGTCACGGTGTGATCAGCGATGTTGCACTTGCACAACACCTGACGCCTCCGGCTGGACAAGTAAGAGCCTGTTAAAGAACGATGAGCGGACAGTGCCGCGGGCAGTACCGGGGGGACGGACCGCATCTGTAGAACTTCCTCCGAACCGTGCCGCGCGTCGTCCCCGCACTTGAGCAGACGGAGGAAGACCGCCATGAGCTTTGGCGACCCCAACAACCCTTACGGCCCGCCGCAGGGCCAGCAGGGCGGCTATCCGCAGCAGGGCCAGCAGCCCGGATACGGCTACCCGAGCGCCCCGCAGGGCCAGCCCGGGTACGGCTACCCGGCCGCGCCGCCGGTGCAGCAGCCGTACGGCTACGGTGTGCCGATGGAGATGCCGGGCCTGATCAAGACGGCCCGGGTGCTGCTGTTCATCCTGGCGGGCTTCCAGTACCTGGCCGGGCTGTTCCTCGGCATCGCCGCCGGCGCCGCGCAGGACGTCTCCAACGGCATCGGCTCCGGCGACGACACCAGCACGGCCACCGGTGTGCTCATCGCGTTCGCACTGCTGATGCTGGCGCTGGGGACCCTGTCGATCTTCCTGGGCGTGAAGTTCAAGAAGGGCGGCGGCGGCATCCGCGTCACGACGATCGTGTACGCGTCGCTGCTGCTGCTCGGCAGCCTGGTGAACATCGTCAACGGCGGCGGCGGTTCGGCGACCTTCGGCGGGGTCATCTCCCTGGCCTTCGCCGGCATCATCCTCGCCTCCATGGTCAACGGCTCCGCCTCGGCCTGGTTCAACCGCCCCCGGTACTGAGCCGCCCGGCGCCCGGCACCACTCCAGGGCCGTGTCCCGTCCGCCCGGACGGGACGCGGCCCGGTGTCGTCTTTGGCGGCCGGCCGGGCGCACCGGTCCGGCCGGCTCACTGGTCCAGGTAGGCCAGCACGGCCAGGACGCGGCGGTTGTCGCCGTCCGCCGGGAGGAGGCCGAGCTTGGTGAAGATGTTGCCGATGTGCTTGACGACGGCCTTCTCGGTGACGAACAGGGCCTGCGCGATGCCCGCGTTGGAGCGGCCCTGGGCGACGAGTTCGAGGACCTCCCGCTCGCGTTCGGAGAGGCTGCCGACGGATGCGTCGCGCTCCTTGCGGACCATCAGCCGGGAGACGACCTCGGGGTCCATGGCGGTGCCGCCCGCGGCCACCCGCTGGACGGAGTCCAGGAACTGGCCGCCGTTGGTGACGCGGTCCTTGAGCATGTAGCCGACGCCCCGGCCGCCGCTGGTGAGCAACTCGCGGGCGTAGAGCGGTTCGACGTACTGGGAGAGCAGCAGCACCGGAAGCTCCGGATTCCGCTTGCGCGCGGCGAGGACGGCGCGCAGGCCCTCGTCGGTGAAGCCCGGCGGCAGCCGGACGTCGACGACCGCGACGTCCGGCTGTTCCCGTTCCAGTGCCGCGAGCAGGTCGGTGCCGTTGTCCACGGCGGCCACCACGTCGTGGCCGTAGGCCCCGAGCAGGCGGATCAGCCCGTCCCTCAGGAGGAAGTGGTCTTCGGCGAGGACAATACGCACGGGATCTCCATCGTCACCATCGTCGGCCCGCCCACGGGACTGCTCACGGCCAGCACGCCGTCGAAGGTGGCGAGCCGGCGCTCGATGCCGCGCAGACCGGTGCCGCGGGAGGCGTCGGCGCCGCCGTGGCCGTCGTCGGTCACGGTGATGTGCAGCGTCCCGCGATCGTGACGAAGGTCGATCCAGGCCCGGGCGGCCCCCGCGTGCTTGGCGGCGTTGGTGAGGATCTCGGAGACGGCGAAGTAGGCGGCGGACTCGACGGGCATCTCGGGACGGCCGGGCAGGTCGACCCGGACCTCGGTGCGCACCGGGCAGGTCATCGCCAAGGCCCGTACGGCGTCGGCGAGTCCGCGGTCGGCGAGGACCGGCGGGTGGATGCCGCGGACCAGGTTGCGCAGCTCCTCCAGCGCCGCCGAGGACGACTGCCGGGCCTCGACGAGCAGGGCGCGGACGGCCTCGGGGTTGGTCTCCAGCAGGTGCTCGGCCGCGTCCAGGGCCATGCCCATGGCGACCAGACGGGCCTGGGCGCCGTCGTGCAGATCGCGCTCGATCCGGCGGATCTCGGCCATCTGCGTGTCCACCGCGTCGGAGCGGGTGGCGGCCAGGTGCTGGATCCGTCCGGCCATCCTCTCGCTCTCGCTCGGCGCCAGCATCGCCCTGGTGTAGAGGGCGTGCCGGCGTACCGCGCGCGGGGCCGCCCACAGGGCCAGCGGCAGTTGCAGCAGTCCGAGGACGCCGGCGAGCACCGCGGTGGCCCGGCCCTCGATCGGGATGAACTCGTACCACAGGCCGTCCCACTCGGTGGACAGCGGCACCCCGAAGAAGGCCAGGAAGACGCCCCAGACGCCGCTGAGGATCAGCGCGAGCGGGAAGAAGGCGAGGAAACCGCCGGCGATCGGGTCCGTGAGCACCCAGACGTACTCCCGCCGGGTCTGCGGGTCGCTCATGATCCAGCGGTAGCGGGCGACGGCACCGGAGGCTCCGGCGGGCGCGGGTGGCAGCGGTCCGGGCGGGCCGGGGATCTCCACGCCCGCCCAGCGCCGGGCCAGTTCCCGCTGCCGCGCGGCCAGGCCGCGCACGCCCTCCATGGCCCGCGGCACCATGCCGAGACCGGGACCGACCAGGCTGATCGCGCCGGACACGGCGAGCGAACGGCCGAAGGCCGCCATCGACAGCCAGCACAGGGCCACCACCCGGCGCAGACCGGTCAGCCCGGCCGACACCGAGAATCCTCTGATCGCCCGCGGCGGGCGGACTCCGCCGAGCTGCGTCGTGCGGTCGTCCATGCGACTCGCTCCTTCCTGGCCTTGCTCCGCCGTGCGCGGCGCCGGTGCCGTACGTCCGTCGTGGTCCGAGGGGCCCGCACTCATTGTGGTGGCCGGGGGGCCGGGAAATCGGTGGTGAAAACCCCCCTCTTGGGGCCCGTCCCGGCCATCTCCCGTCAGGGGGCGACGCCCGCGAACGGTCCAGCCGCCCCTGCGTCACCCGCACCCGCGCGCTGTGGCCGAGCCGTCCGGCAGCCGCACGGGGCGACCGGCGACGTGGCCCTGTCCAGGCCGAAGTCGACGCCCCTCTTCGCCTTCTCGATGTCGAGCGGGCACGGTGCGGGCCTGGAGCACGTACGTCGTGCTCGGACGGATGGCGTCCGGATACGGCCGAGTCCCGCCCGTCGGGGACGGGCGGGACTCGGCGGGGCGGCGGGTGCGGCTCAGTGGAAGAAGTGGCGCGTCCCCGTGAAGTACATGGTCACGCCCGCCTTCTTGGCGGCCTCCACGACCTGCTCGTCCCGGATCGAACCGCCCGGCTGGACGATCGCCCGGACACCGGCGTCGATGAGGATCTGCGGGCCGTCCGGGAAGGGGAAGAAGGCGTCGGAGGCCGCGTAGGCCCCCCGGGCCCGCTCCTCGCCGGCCCGCTCGACGGCCAGCTTGCAGGAGTCGACGCGGTTGACCTGGCCCATGCCGACGCCGACCGAGGCGCCGTCCTTGGCGAGCAGGATCGCGTTGGACTTCACCGCACGGCACGCCTTCCAGGCGAAGGCGAGCTGCTGCAGCTCGTCCTCGCCCAGCGCCTCGCCGGAGGCCAGCGTCCAGTGGGCGGGGTCGTCGCCCTCGGCCTGGAGCCGGTCGGCGACCTGGAGCAGCGCGCCGCCGTCGATCGGCTTGACCTCCACCGGGTGCGCGGGGCCCTCGGGGCAGCGCAGCACGCGGATGTTCTTCTTCTTGGTGAGGGCCTCCAGCGCGCCCTCCTCGTAGTCCGGCGCCACGATGACCTCGGTGAAGATCTCCGCGACCTGCTCGGCCATCTCCTTGCTGACCGGGCGGTTCACGGCGATGACCCCGCCGTACGCGGACACCGGGTCGCAGGCGTGCGCCTTGCGGTGCGCCTCGGCGACGTCCGCGCCGATCGCGATGCCGCACGGGTTGGCGTGCTTGATGATCGCGACGCAGGGCTCGGCGTGGTCGTACGCGGCACGGCGGGCGGCGTCCGTGTCCGTGTAGTTGTTGTACGACATCTCCTTGCCGTGCAGCTGCTCCGCCGCCGCGAGCCCGCCCTCGCCGGAGGTGTACAGGGCGGCGGGCTGGTGCGGGTTCTCGCCGTAGCGCAGGGTGTGCGCGCGCTCCAGGCTGGAGGCGACGAAGTCGGGGAACTGCGAGTCGTCCGCCGGCGCGTAGGAGGAGGCGAACCAGGAGGAGACGGCGATGTCGTACTCGGCCGTGTGCCGGAACGCCTCGGCGGCCAGCCGCTTGCGGGCGGCGAGGTCGAAGCCGCCGTCCTTCACCGCGGCGAGGACGTCGGTGTACCGCTCCGGGCTGGTGACCACGGCCACCGACGGGTGGTTCTTGGCGGCGGCGCGGACCATGGACGGGCCGCCGATGTCGATCTGCTCCACGCACTCGTCGGGCGAGGCACCGGAGGCGACCGTCTCGCGGAACGGGTAGAGGTTGACGACGACCAGGTCGAACGGCTCCACGCCCAGCTCGGCGAGCTGCTCGCGGTGGCTGTCCAGACGCAGGTCGGCGAGGATGCCGGCGTGCACCTTCGGGTGCAGGGTCTTCACCCGGCCGTCCAGGCACTCGGGGAAGCCGGTCAGTTCCTCGACCTTGGTGACCGGGACGCCGGCGGCGGCGATCCGCCCGGCCGTCGACCCGGTGGAGACCAGCTCCACACCGGCCTCGTGCAGCCCGCGGGCCAGCTCCTCCAGGCCGGTCTTGTCATAGACGCTGACGAGCGCGCGACGGATGGCCCGCTTGTTGCTCTCGGCGGTCACTGGATAACTACCTTTCGTCCCTCGATGCGATAGCCGTTGCGGGCGAGCCGCCCCACGACCTCGACGAGCAGCCTTCGCTCGACTTCCTTGATGCGCTCGTGCAGCGCGCTCTCGTCGTCCTCGTCCCGCACCTCGACCACGCCCTGGGCGATGATCGGGCCGGTGTCGACGCCGTCGTCGACGAAGTGGACGGTGCAGCCGGTGACCCTGGCGCCGTACGCGAGCGCGTCACGGACTCCGTGGGCCCCCGGAAAACTGGGCAGCAGGGCCGGGTGGGTGTTCACGAACCGCCCGCCGAACCGCGCGAGGAACTCCTTGCCGACGATCTTCATGAAGCCGGCGGAGACGACGAGGTCGGGCCGGTGGGCGGCCACGGCCTCGGCGAGGGCGGCGTCCCACTCCTCGCGGGAGCCGTGGTCCTTGACCCGGCACACGAAGGTGGGGATCCCGGCGCGCTCGGCGCGGGCCAGCCCCTCGATGCCGGTGCGGTCCGCGCCGACGGCCACGACCCGGGCGCCGTACGCCTCGGCGCCGACGGCGGCGATCTCGTCCAGCAGCGCCTGGAGATTGGTGCCGGAGCCGGAGACCAGCACGACGAGGCGCTTGACTGCCGGGCCGGCGGAGGTGGCGGCCACGATGGGGCCCTTTCTGGGGTTGCGGTCCGTGTACGGCCGGATCCGTACGGCTGGTTTGTACAGTCGTACGAATGCTTCACGCCCCCGGATACGGGGAAGTCTACGAAGCGGCCGACCGTCAGCAACGATACCGGCACTCGGGAAGGGGCCCCCGGGACGGGTGGGCGGCCGGACGGTAGCGTTCGCAAGGAGTCACGAACGAGCAGCCCCGGGAACGCGGTCGTCGTGCGGTGCGTTCACGGGGTGGAAGCTCATGTCGGACAGCCGTAGTCACCCAAGGGAAGACGCTCTTTTGATGCCCGATCGCAGTCTGCGACTCCTCACGTTCCCGCCGCGCCCGGCCCAGGGAGGCGAGCGTGGCGCCGCGCTGCTGCGGGAGCGCCCGACCTCGCCGCCCACGCAGTCGCCGCGGGGTGGTTCCGGCCGAGGGGGCGTCGGACGAGGAGGCTCCGGGCACGGCGGCTCCGGGCACGGCGGATCGGGGTGGGGCGGCGCCGGCAACGGTTCCGGTGCGGGTGGCGAGCGGCCGGACGACAATCCGTTCGCGCCGCCGCCGGAGGACGCTCCGGACCAGCCGTGGCGGCCTCGTCATCACGGCGGCCCGTCCGGCGCGGGGCACGGGCAGGGTCACGGTCCGGGCCAGGGCGGTCCCGGATCCGGGCAGGAAGGCCAGGGGCCGGGACACGGCCCCGGTCCGGGGCAGGGGCAGGCTCCCGGTCACGGGCCCGGTGGCGGACAGGCGCCCGGTGGCTACACCCCCTGGGGCAGTCAGTGGAGCGATCGGCAGCCCGGCCGCTCCCCCGGCGGCTTCGGCGAACGCCCGGGCGGCGGCCCGCAGGGCCCCGGCGGACCGGCCGGCCCCGGCATGCGCTGGGACCCGACGGACCCGGCCCAGCGCCGCGCGCGGTACGCCCTGCTCTCCGGCATGTGGGCGGTCTTCTTCGCCCTGTTCAGCTGGCCCTACGTCGCCCTGCTGCTGGGCGCGCTCGCCCTGTACTGGGGCATCAGCGCCCTGCGCGCCCAGCCCCGCCGGCCGTCCCCGGACGCCCCGGCGGCCCCTGGGGCCCCGGCCGGCCGGCCGCAGACCACGGCGGCCGTCAGCGGCCTGGTCACAGCGGGCCTGGCGCTGGTCCTGGTGGCCTCCACCTTCACCGTCCAGTTCGTCTACCGCGACTACTACACCTGCGTCAACGACGCCCTCACCCACGAGGCCAAGCAGTCCTGCGACACCCTGCTGCCCCGTGAACTGCGGGGCGTCCTGGGCTCGGACAACGGCTGAGGCCGCTCACTCGGAGGAGCCCGCGCGGGGGCCGGGGCCCAGGCCGGGGCCGGGGCCGGAGTCCGGGCTGAGGCCGGGGCGGGGCCCGGGGCGAGGGCCGGCGTCCGGTTCCGGCTGAGGCTCGTCATGTGCCTCGGGGTGTGCCCCGTCGTGCGCCTCGGGGTGCGCGTCGGCCCGTGTTTCCGTGCGCGGCCGGGGCGCGGTGCCGGGGGCCGCGTCCTCCGGAGCGTCCTCACGGGCGTCGTCCGGGGTTCCCGCCGCCTCCTTCAGCGCCGCCCAGCGGGAGGCGCGGGCGACGTCGTCGTGCCAGCTGCCGGCCACGGGCTCGGCGACCGGCGCCTGGTACGAGGTCGGGACCGGCGCCGGGTACGAGGTCGGGAACGCGTCGTCGGCGGGAAGGACCTCGTACGGGTCCTCCTCCGCTCCGGTCGCACCGGCCACCGCCCCCGGCCGAGCGGTCGTACCCCCCTTGCCGTCCCTGCTCCGGCCCCACCCCGTGAGCCTGCCCGCGGAGTCCCCGCTTCCCGTACCGCCACCGGCCACGACCGGCCCGCCCTGGCCCCGCACCCCTTTGCCGGCGGCCTTGCCGGAGGCCCTGCCCGCGTCTTCTCCGGCGGCCTTGCCGGCCCCGCCCGCGTCTTCGCCGGCGGCCCGGTCCGCGTCCGGGCCCGTGGCCGCCGCCTCAGCGGCGTCCGCCGTGACACCCG
>NZ_JBEXKG010000201.1:0-11579 GCF_040609555.1 Streptomyces sp. NPDC004658 | reverse complement strand
GTCGCCCCGGCGGCCCGCGCCTGCGGTCTCGCGGCCGCCCCCGGTCTCCCGGTCCGCTCCCCCGGTGTCACGGCCGGCGTCGTCGGAGTCTCGCCCCGCTGCCCGCGTGCCACGGCAGCCGGCGCCTCGTCCTCTGGCTCCTCGGGTGCCACGGGCGGCGTCGGCCGAGCGGCCGGTCCGCCAGGCGCCCCGGCCGCCGGACCCTCGGCCCGCTCGCCCCGCGCCACGGCCGCCGACGGGCCTTCGCCCCTCTGCTCCGATGCCCGGGCGGGCGCCGGCTCGCCCGGCGCCGCGTCCTCCGCCGGAATCTCATCCCGCTCCCCCGGCGCCGCACCGGACCCACCCGTCGCCGGCCACCGGGCGACGTGGATCACCTGGGCCTCGCCCAGTCCGGACGCGAGGTCGCGGTCGTCCTCGAAGGGGCGGATGGCGAGGCGGGTGGCCGCGGTGCGGAGTTCCGGCTTGTCGCGGGGGGCCGTGAGGATCGTCCAGACCGGGGTGCCGCCCAGTTCCAGCGCCCGTACCAGCAGGTCGGCGGTGAGCAGCACCCGCAGGGCCGTCGGGTCGAGGCCGGAGGCGTGGGTCTCGATGCGGGTCAGGCCGCGGCGGGCGGGCGCGGCGGGGACGGGCTCACCGGTTCGGGCGTCGAGGATGCGCAGCACGGGGCGAGCGTAGGCGGACGGGCGGCCGTATGCAGCGGCTTGCACCGATTCCGGACAGCGTGGCGGGGTACGGCGGGAATCCACACCCGCCGCGGCGATGTTGCTCCGACGCACAGTTCCCCGCAGCCCGAGGAGGCGGCCGATGTACGGCGACGAGGCGACGATCCGCAGGATCCTGACCGAGCTGGGCGACACCTGGGCGGTGGTCGGCCTGTCCTCGAACCAGAACCGTCCCGCCTACGGGGTGGCGCGGGTGCTCCAGCGGTACGGCAAGCGGATCGTGCCGGTGCACCCCAAGGCCGAGACCGTGCACGGCGAGCAGGGTTACGCCTCCCTCGCGGACATCCCCTTCGACGTGGACGTGGTGGACGTCTTCGTGAACAGCGACCTGGCCGGAGCGGTGGCGGACGAGGCGGTGGCGAAGGGCGCGCGGGCGGTGTGGTTCCAGCTGGGGGTCGTCGACGAGGCCGCCTACGAGCGGACCCGGGCGGCGGGTCTGGAGATGGTGATGGACCGGTGCCCGGCGATCGAAATTCCCCGCCTGAGCTAGCCTGTCTCACTTTCTTCTCACAATTCGGCACTGAATATTGACATTCCGATACCGCGCTGACCTGTGTGAAGCCTTGACCAAGACACCGGAGATCCCGGGTCAAAACTTGGTTATCGGTCTTCTGTCGGCGCGGAAAGCGTCCCTAATCTGTGGCCTCCTTGCTCGTCAATCCTGTGTCAACGATCTGAGAGGCCACTTGACATGCCGAAAGTCGACCACGCTGTGCCGGTAGCCGCGACGGATACCGGCGGTCTGCGCCGGGACGTCGGGCTCATCGGTCTGATGTGGGCCTCGGTGGGCTCCATCATCGGATCCGGCTGGCTCTTCGGCGCCGAGAAGGCGGTCGTCGCGGCGGGCCCCGCGGCGATCATCTCGTGGCTGATCGGCACGGTGGCGATCGTGCTGCTCGCCCTGGTGCACGCCGAACTCGGCGGCATGTTCCCGGTGGCGGGCGGCACGGCCCGCTATCCGCACTACGCGTTCGGCGGCCTGGCCGGCATGTCCTTCGGCTGGTTCTCCTGGCTGCAGGCGGCGACGGTGGCCCCGATCGAGGTCGAGGCCATGATCGGCTACGCCAAGCACTGGCAGTGGGCCGACGGCCTCCAGCACCACGACGGCACCCTGACCCCCAGCGGCCTCGCCGTGGCCGTGGTCCTCATGGCGGTCTTCGTCGGCGTCAACTTCTTCGGCGTCCGCGCCCTCGCGCACACGAACAGCGCCGCCACCTGGTGGAAGATCGCCGTCCCGCTCGCGGCGATCTTCATCATCGCGATCGGCAACTTCCACCCCGGCAACTTCACCTCCGAGGGCTTCGCGCCGTTCGGCGCCAAGGGCGTGCTCAGCGCCATCAGCGACAGCGGCATCATCTTCGCCCTGCTGGGCTTCGAGCAGGCGATCCAGCTGGCCGGCGAGAGCCGCAACCCGCAGCGGGACCTGCCGCGCGCGACCCTCGGTTCGGTCGCGATCGGCGCCGCCATCTACATCCTGCTCCAGATCGTCTTCATCGCCGCGCTGCCGCACCGGTCCTTCGCGCACGGCTGGGCCCACCTGGACTTCCCGGGCATCAGCGGTCCCTGGGCGGGCCTCGCCACCCTGGTCGGCCTGGGCTGGCTGAGCGTGGTGCTGTACATCGACGCGGTGATCTCGCCCGGCGGCACCGGCCTCATCTACACGACCGCCACCTCCCGGGTGTCCTACGGCCTGGCGAAGAACGGCTACGCGCCGAAGCTGTTCACCAAGACCGACAAGCGCGGTGTGCCGTGGTTCGGTCTGATCGTCTCGTTCGTCACCGGTGTGATCTGCTTCCTGCCGTTCCCGAGCTGGCAGACGCTGGTCGGGTTCATCACCTCGGCGAGCGTGCTGATGTACGCGGGCGCGCCGCTGGCCTACGGCGTGTTCGCCGACCGGCTGCCGCACCGCGAGCGCCCCTACCGGCTGCCCGGCGGCAAGATCATCTCCCCGCTGTCCTTCGTGGTCGCCGACCTCATCATCTACTGGGCCGGCTGGGGCACGCTCTGGCGCCTGGGCTTCGCGATCCTGCTCGGTTACGTGCTGCTCGGCTCGTACGCCTGGTACGCGATCCGCAAGGGCCTGCCGGACGCGCCGCGCCTGGACTTCCGGGCCGCGCAGTGGCTGCCCGGATACCTGGTGGGCATGGGCCTGATCTCCTGGCTGGGCGGCTTCGGCGGCGGCCGGGGCACCATCGGCCTGTGGTGGGACATGCTGATCGTGGCGGCCTTCTCCGTGGCCGTCTACTACTGGGCCAGGGCCACCGCGTCGCGGCCCGAGGCGATCGAGCGCAGCATCGACGAGGTCGTGGTGACGGAGGCGCCGGCGCACTGACCACGTCCGCGCGCTGACCGCGCCCGCAGCACCTGCGGTGTCCCGTCGACAGGCCTGTTGACGGGACACCGTCATAATGCCCTGCGTGACGCCCCTTTCCCCCACCCCGAGTCCCTTCCCCTCTCACACTGTCCGGTCGTCGTCGTGGGCGCCGGACCCGCCGGAGTGACCGTCGGCGCCGTCCTGCGCGCCGCCGGTGTCGACTGCCTGGTCCTGGAGACCGAGAGCAGAGCGTTCATCGAACAGCGGCCGCGCGCCGGCGTGATCGAGGAGTGGGCCGTACGCGGGCTCGAACAACGCGGCCTGGCCGGCAACCTGTCGAAGCGGGCCGAGCGGCACACCGAGTGCGAGTTCCGCTTCGACGGCCGTGGCCACCGCTTCGCCTGCACGGAGCTGACGGGACATCACCACTGGGTCTACCCACAGCCGCTGCACAACTACGTGGTGGAACCCATGGTGTTCGGCCGGCTGTTCCTGGCCGGGGACGCCGCGCACCTCGTCGCGCCGATCGCCACGAAGGGGCTGAACCTGGCCCTGCACGACGCGTTCCTGCTCGGTGACGCCCTCGTCGCCCGGCTGACCCGGGGGGACGCCACCGGGCTGGAGGGCTGCTCGGACGCGTGTCTGCGGCGGGTGTGGGACTACCAGGAGTTCTCGGAGTGGCTGTCCGGGATCTACCACGGCACCTCCTGGGGCGACCCCTACCGGGCCGGTACCACCCTGGCCCGGCTGCGCCGGCTGTTCACCTCGCCGGTCGCGGCGGCGGCCTTCGCCGAGCAGTACCTCGGGACGGCCGACGCGTTCTGAGCCGGTCAGCGCCCCGCGCCGCCGCCTCGTTCGGCGAGGCGGTGGTCGGCCGTCCTGAGGGCCTCCTCGACCAGGCGCCGCAGGTGTCCGTGGCGCAGTGAGTAGATCACCCGGCGGCCCTCCTTGCGGGTGTCCACCACTCCGGCCAGCCGCAGCCGGGCCAGGTGCTGGCTGACGGCCGGCCGGGCGGCGCCGCACGCCTCGGTCAGCGTGCCCACGTCGGCCTCGCCTGCCGCCAGCGTGTGCAGCAGGGCCAGCCGGGTGCGGTCGCCGAGCAGGGCGAGGAGTTCGGCGGCGAGCGCGAACTGTTCCTCGCCCGGGCTGCGCTCGTGCGCATGGTGCGCAGGTGATAGGTGCATGCGTGCGCTCATACGCACATAATGGCTCCGTGGGCGCCGTGCGTCCACCGCCGCCCACCGGAAGGGGATCGACGTGAGCGACCGGCACCCTCATGACCACGGCTCACACGGGCACGGCCCGCACGGGCACGCGCACGGCCCGCACGGGCACGCGCACGGCTCCCCCGGCCTGCGCCATCGGCTGGCCCACCTGCTCACCCCGCACTCCCACGACACCGCCGGGAAAGTGGATCCGGCGCTGGAGTCCTCGGCGCGCGGCGTGCGCGCGCTGTGGGTGTCGCTGGCCGTACTGGGGACGACCGCGCTGGCCCAGGCGGTCGTGGTGGCCGTGTCCGGGTCGGTGGCGCTGCTCGGGGACACGGTGCACAACGCGGCCGACGCGCTGACCGCCGTCCCCCTCGGCATCGCCTTCGTGCTGGGCCGCCGGGCGGCCACCCGCCGGTTCACCTACGGGTACGGCCGTGCCGAGGATCTGGCGGGCCTGGTGATCGTGCTGACGATCGCCGCTTCGGCGGCGTTCGCCGCGTGGGCGGCCGTCGGCCGGCTGCTCGATCCGCGCCCGGTCACCCAGGTGCCGGCGGTCGCGCTGGCCGCGCTGCTCGGCTTCGCCGGCAACGAGTGGGTGGCCCGGTACCGGATCCGGGTGGGCCGGGAGATCGGCTCGGCCGCGCTCGTCGCCGACGGGCTGCACGCGCGTACCGACGGCTTCACCTCGCTGGCCGTGCTGGTGGGCGCCGGCGGGTCGGCGCTGGGGTGGCACCTGGCCGACCCGCTCGTGGGGCTGGCGATCACTGTCGCGATCGTGCTGGTGCTGCGGGACGCGGCGCGGGAGGTGTTCCGGCGGGTGCTGGACGCCGTGGACCCGGCACTGGTGGACCGGGCCGAGCGCGCGGTACGCCGGGTACCGGGGGTGCGTGAGGTGGGCGAGCTGCGCCTGCGCTGGATCGGGCACCGTCTGCGGGCCGAGGTGTCGGTGGTGGTGGACGGCGAGGCGACGCTGCGCCAGGCCCACGCGATCGCCGTCGAGACCGAGCACGCCCTGCTGCACGCGGTGCCCCGCCTGACGGCCGCCCTCGTCCACGCCGACCCGGCCCCGGCCCCGGGGGAGGCGGACCCACACCTGACACTGGCCCACCACACGGCAGGGTGAGCCGTGCCGGCGCGGCACCGGGTGGGGGCTCAGGCGACGCCCAGGTCGTCCAGTACCACCGCGCCGGGCAGCTCGGCCAGGGCCTTGCCGGGGACCAGGAGCTTGCCGCGGCGGCGGCCGCTGCCCACGAGGACGTAGGGCAGGTCGACGACGGCCGAGTCCAGCAGGACCGGCCAGCCGGTGGGCAGGCCGAGGGGGGTGATGCCGCCGTACTCCATGCCGGTTTCGCCGGTCGCCGTCTCCATCGAGGCGAAGGATGCCTTGCGGGCGCCCAGTTGGCGCCGGACGGTCCCGTTGACGTCGACGCGGGTGGTGGAGGGCACCACACAGGCGGCGAGCGTGGTCTCGCCGGCCCGCTTGCCCGCGACCACCACGCAGTTCGCCGACCGCTCCAGCAGTTCCCGGCCGTAGTGCTCCACGAAGACGGCCGTGTCGGCCCACTCCGGCTCGGTGTCGACGTACAGGATCCGGTCGGCCGGGACGGCGCCCTGCCAGTCGCGTACGGCGTCGGCGACGGGGGCGGTCAGTTCGTCCAGGCAGTGCGGGGCGGGGACGACGGTGTCGAAGTCTCCGATCGGTGCGCGCATGGCCGCACGCTAGCAGCCCCTCTCGGCGCGGTTCAGCGCACCGGCGGCACCGATACGGCCATCACCATCTCCATCGGTTCCGCGCCCTCGTTGCCGTACGTGTGCGGCGTACTGGCCTCGAACGTGGCGCTCGCCCCGGCCGGCACCAGGTGCTTCACCCCGTCGACGGTGAGGGTCAGTTCGCCGGCGGTGACGTGGACGAGTTCCACCGTGCCCGCCGGATGCGGGTCGGACGGGCTCTGCTCGCCGGGCATGAGCCGCCAGTCCCACATCTCCAGCGGGCCGGGCGCCTCCGTGCCCGCCAGCAGGCGGTTGTAGCTGCCGGCCTCGGTGTGCCACAGGCGTACGGCCTGCTCCGCGGGGACGATGCGGACCGTGGGGCCCTGTTCGTAGTCGAGGAGCGTGGTGATGCTGACGCCGAGCGCGTCACCGATCTTGACGACGGTTCCGATGCTGGGGTTCGTCCGGGCCTGCTCGATCTGGATGAGCATGCCGCGGCTGACCCCCGCGCGGGCGGCGAGCGCGTCCAGGGTGAAGCCGCGTTCGGTGCGCCACCGCTTGACGTTGCGCGCCAGGGACTGGGTCAGCAGGTCGAGGTCCGACACGTTGGGTCCAATATCCGGGAAGGTCAATATTCTTGATGGCGGAGTTCAGTTCATTGAACTACGGTGAGGTGTACCCGATCGTTCATCGAACTGTACTGCGAGGCCGGCCGTGACAGCACTCTTCGCCCTCACCACCAGCCTGCTGTGGGGGCTGGCCGACTTCGGCGGCGGACTGCTGACCCGGCGGGCCCCGGCGCTGACGGTCGTCGTGGTCTCGCAGGCCGTCGCCGCGGCCGTCCTGGGCGCGGTCGTGCTCGCGACGGGCGGCTGGAGCGAGGCCGGACCCCGGCTGTGGTTCGCGTTCGCCGCGGGCCTGGTCGGACCGGTGGCCCTGCTCTCCTTCTACCAGGCGCTCGCCCTCGGCCCCATGGGCGTGGTCTCGCCCCTCGCCACCCTCAGTGTCGCCGTCCCCCTCGGCGTGGGCCTCGCCCTCGGGGAGCGGCCGGGGCTGCTCCAGGTCGCGGGCATCGCGGTCGCCGTCACCGGGGTCGTCCTCGCCGGCGGCCCGCAGCGGGGCGGCGCGGCCGTGCAGCGCCGCGCGATCCTGCTCACCCTGGTCGCCGCGCTCGGCTTCGGGACGGTGTTCGCCCTCATCACGGAGGCCTCGACCGACGTCACCGGCCTGTTCCTGGCCCTGTTCGTGCAGCGGCTGACGAACGTCGCGGTGGGCGGGGCCGCGCTCGCCGTCTCGGTCCGGCGCGGCGGCACCGCCGTACCGGAGGGTGGCTTCCCGTGGGCCTCCCTGCCCGCGCTGGCCTTCGTGGGGCTCGCCGACGTGGCCGCCAACGGTACGTACGCCGTCGCCGCCCGCAGCGGCCCGGTCACCGTCGCGGCCGTGCTCGCCTCCCTGTACCCCGTGGTGACCGCGCTCGCCGCGCGCGGCTTCCTCAGCGAGCGGCTGCGGCCGGTCCAGGCGGCAGGGGCCGGCCTCGCCCTGCTCGGCACCCTGTTGCTGGCGACCGGCTGAGCCGGCCCGCGTCAGCCCTCGGGCTCCAGCGCGGCCAGGCGTGCCACCGCGTCCGCGTCCAGATCCGCGAGCGCCCGCAACTGCCCCGCGGTCATCCCGTCCGGGGCGCCCCCGCCACCACCGCATGATCGGGCACCGCACCCCGCAACCACCGCGCCGGCCGGTCCGGGCGGCCGGGTCCGACTTCGCCCTGCTCGGCACCCAGCTGCCGGCCACCGGCTGAGCCCGCCCGCGTCAGCCCTCGGGCTCCAGCGCGGCCAGGCGTGCCACCGCGTCCTCGTCCAGATCCGCGAGCGCCCGCAACTGCCCCGGCGTCATCCCGTCCGGAATCGGCACCGGAGCGGGCGTCCGCAACGGCGGCTCCCACCCCGCCTCAGGCGTCCAACGCCGCACGACCCTGGCAGGCGCCCCCGCCACCACCGCATGATCGGGCACCACACCCCGCACCACCGCGCCGGCCGCCACGACCACGTTCCGGCCGATCCGGGCGCCCGGCAGGATCACCGCGCCGGTGCCGATCCAGCAGCCCGGGCCGATCTCGACCGGCTCCATCCGCGGCCACTGCCTGCCGATGGGTTCGTGCGGATCGTCGTAGGAGTGGTTGGTGGAGGTGACGTAGACGTACGGGCCGAAGTAGCAGTCGCTGCCGATGGTGACGGTGGTGTCCGCGATGACGTGGCTGCCGCGGCCGAGGACGACGCCGTCGCCGATGCGCAGGATCGGCTCCGGGCCGAGGTCCAGGTCGGGCATCAGCCCGGCGGTGAGGGTGACCTGCTCGCCGATGATGCAGTGCGAGCCGAGCCGGATCCAGGGCTCGCCGAAGACCGTGCCGAGCGGGAAGGCCAGCCGGGTGGCTTCGCCGATCGAGCCGAAGCGGAAGCCCGCGGGGCGCTCGGCCGTGACGGACCCGTTGCGCTGCATCCAGGACCAGGCCGCGTGTACGGCTCGCTGGGCGAGGCCCTGTCGCCAGGATGAGAACGTGTTCTTGCGCTTCGGCACGGGGTCACGTTACTCACCGGTCGCTTCCGGCGCAGAGGGCGGGCTGCTGTGATCTTTGCCCCACCTGGTGCCGTACGGTGCCGTGTACCGCTGACACGAGGAGACGGTGATGACGCACAAGGCGCTGATCGTGGGTATCGGGGGCAAGGAGCCGCGGGTCGATCCGGAGGCGTTCGTCGCGCCCACGGCGTCCGTGATCGGGGATGTCACCCTGCACGCGGGGGCCAGTGTCTGGTACGGGGCCGTGGTGCGCGGTGACGTCGAGAGGATCACCGTCGGCGCGCAGGCCAACATCCAGGACAACGTCACCCTGCACGCCGACCCCGGGTTTCCCGTCACCGTCGGGGAGCGGGTGTCGGTCGGGCACAACGCGGTGGTGCACGGGGCGACCGTCGAGGACGACTGCCTCATCGGGATGGGGGCGACCGTGCTCAACGGGGCGGTGATCGGGGCGGGGTCGCTGGTCGCGGCTCAGGCGCTGGTGCCGCAGGGGATGGTGGTGCCGGCCGGGTCGCTGGTGGCGGGCGTGCCGGCGAAGGTGAAGCGGCCCCTGTCCGAGGAGGAGCGGCAGGGCGTCACCCTCAACGGCACCTTGTACGCCGAGTTGGGCAAGGCGCACAGGGACGTACACCGGTAGGAGCGTCCGCGGCGGAGCCGCACGCCGGCACGGCCCCGCGCTCTCCCGGGCGCTTCACTCGCCGGCGCCCACCGGCTCCGCTTCCCGCTGCTCCGGCTGGGCCTTCTTCGCCTTGCGCTTGAGGATCAGCATGGAGGCCAGGCCGATCAGGACCGCCGCCGCCAGACCCACGTACGAGAAGCGCTTGAGCCAGTCCTCGGCGACGATGCCCACGTAGTAGATGACGGCTGTGGTACCGCCGGCCCAGCAGATGCCGCCGAGGACGTTGGCGATCAGGAACTTCCAGTACGGCATGTGCAGGACGCCCGCGAGGGGACCGGCGAAGATGCGCAGCAGGGCGACGAAGCGGCCGAAGAAGACCGCCCACATGCCCCACTTCTCGAAGGACCGCTCCGCGGTGGCCACGTGTCCCGCGCTGAAGTGGCGTGGGAACTTCCTGCCGAGCCAGGCCAGCAGCGGGCGTCCGCCCTTGCGGCCGATGGCGTAGCCGATGGAGTCGCCGATCACCGCGCCCGCGGTCGCGCAGGCACCGAGGACGACCGGGTTGACACCCGAGTGCTGGGAGGACATCAGCGCCGCGGAGACCAGGATGATCTCCCCCGGCAGCGGGATGCCGAGGCTCTCCAGACCGATGACCAGAGCCACCACGGCGTAGACGGCAGCCGCCGGGACCGAGTCGAGCCACTCCTGGACGTGCACCGCCGGTTCCTCCCCTGTCGCTGTCCTTGCCCGCGGGGTCGCCGCATGTAAAGCGCGCCCCAAGGGAAGGCTACCTGGTCGGCGGTGAACGGCCGCTTGCCCGCGCCCGGTCGGCGGCACCGTCCCGCCGTCGCCCCTTACGTTTCCGGCCATCCCGGTGTCACGCGGGAGGGGAAGGCTCTCCGCGGTTCCGCCCGGCCCGCCTCCCCCAGGCCCCCGCCGTGGGGCCCGCCGCGGAAGGACGACCTCCCCGTGTCCTCACTGTCCCCGTCCCGCTCGCTGCCGCCGGCCGCGGGCGCCCACCCTGGGCTGGTCGTGCCGGCCCCGCCGGTCGCAGGTGCCTGCCCCGGGGCGCCGGCCACGGCCCGGCCAGCCTCCCGCCTGTCCGCCCGGCCGGTGCGGCTGGCCCTGTGCCTGGCTCCGGTGCTGCTCGCCGTCGGCTGGGCGGTGGCCAACCGGCCCGTGGTGTACGAGGGGGTACGGCGGCTGGTCGCGGCCGACCCGGGGTGGCTGCTGGCCGGAGCGGGCTTCACATGCCTGACCTGGGTGGCCGCCTCCTGCGTCCGGCAGGGCGCCCTGCCCGACCGGCTGCCGCCCGGGCTGCTGCTGGCCTCGCAGTTCGCCGCCGGCGCCGCCAATCACGCACTCCCCGCCGGGCTCGGTGCGCACGCGGTCACCCTGCGCTTTCTGCGCCGCCGTGGCGTGCCGCTGGAGCGGGCGACCGCGTCGATCGGGCTGTACTCGCTGGCCAGGTCCACGGCGAAGACGCTGGTCCTGCTGGTGTTCCTGGCCGTGTCCCCGGCCTGGCGGCGCCTCGGGGACATGGTCCCGGACGGGCGGCTGCTCGTGCCGCTCGCCGCCGTCGCGGGCGGGGCGGCGGCGGTGGCGGGGGTCCTGCTGACGGTCGTACGGCCGTTACGGCGGCCGGTGACCGGGCTGCTGCGCTCCGCCCTGGCCGACGTGCGCGCGGTGCACTCCCGGCCGTGCCGGGTGCTCGCCCTGTGGGGCGGGGCGCTCGCGATGCCGCTGGTGCAGGCGGGCACGCTGGCCTGTGTCGGGGCCTCGCTCGGGCTGGGGCTGCCGTGGGAGCAGGTGGTGCTCGCCCATCTGGCGGCGGGCACGGCCGGCGGGGCGGTGCCGGCGCCGGGCGGGCTGGCGGTGGACGCGGCGCTGGTGTGGACGCTCGTCACCTTCGGCGCGGGACCCGCGGTGGCGACGGCGACCGTGATCGGGTACCGGGTGCTCTCCGACTGGGTGCCGCTGTTGCCGGGGGCGCTGGTGCTGTCTGCGTTGATCCGGGCGAAGGTGCTGTGAGCCGGGGGTTCCCACCCGGCCGACCGCCCGGCTCCGGTGCCGGCCGGGCGCTCGTGGGGGTCCGACCGCCTTCCGTGCGTTCCGCGGGCCGCCGGCTCGGTGGCTCGTACCGGGCCGGCGGGATACGGACGGGACGGCCCGAGTGCGTTCCCGGACGTACGGGAGGGGGCCACTCGGTGAGGAGTGACCCCGCGCCCCCGTCGGTGGAACGCCGTCCGCCTGTCAGCCGAGCACGGCTTGTACGGGCGCGGGCACGGCCCTTCCGATACCGGCGCCCGCGACCGGCGGCGTCAGCGCGCCGGCGACCGGGGCGAGAAGGCCACCCGCCTCGGCCGGCGCGTCCGCTCCCCCGGCCGGGCGGTGCGGTTCCGACTCGGCCGCACGGACCTGCGCGACGCGCG
>NZ_JBEXKG010000200.1:0-11757 GCF_040609555.1 Streptomyces sp. NPDC004658 | reverse complement strand
TGCCTGGACGTCACCGACAACAACTCCGCCAACGGCACCCGGATACAGATCTGGAGCTGCACCGGCGGCGCCAACCAGAAGTGGAACGCGCCCGCAGCGGCGCAGCAGCCGGCCGAGCAGTGCTGGGCGACGCACTACGGTCCTCAGCCGCCCGGTGCCCTCACGGCCAGCGGCGAGGTCTTCGACAACAACGCCGACACGGCGGCGACCTCGCTCAGCCGTCAGCCGCAACTGCCGTTCGGCACCCGGGTCCAGGTGACGAACGTGGCCAACGGACGGTCGCTGGTGGTCCGCATCAACGACCGGGGCACCTTCGTGCAGACCCCACAGGAGCCCAAGTGCCTCGACCTGACCGACGGTGCGTTCAGCCGGCTCGGCGGAAGCCTGAACCCGGACGCCGGACACATCGTCGTCACGCAGACCGTTCTCAACTGACCCGGCGGGGCGCGTAGTCGCCGGCCGGACTTCCTGCGCCGCCCGCGCACCCGCAGCGCTTCCTCCCTTCGCAGTACGCCCCGTGAACTGGAGCGAATCCCCCATGAATGTCCCGTACTTCGGACCGACACCGAGGAGACACGTGCGCCTCGGACGGATACTGGCCGCCGCCGTCGCCGCCTGTCTCGGTGTGCTGTTCGCCGTCACCCCGGCCCAGGCCGCCGACGGGCAGATCACCGGCCTCGCCGGCAAGTGCGTCGACGTGGCGGGCGCGAACAGCGCCAACGGCACCGCCGTACAGCTCTACGACTGCAACGGCACCAACGCCCAGCGGTGGTCCAATCCCGGCGACGGCACCCTGCGGGCGCTCGGCAAGTGCCTGGACGTCGTCGACCGCAGCACGGCCGACGGAGCCGCCGTCCAGCTGTGGGACTGCTCCGGCAGCGCCAACCAGCAGTGGGTGGTCACCGCCGCGCACGACATCGTCAACCCGGCCGCGAACAAGTGCCTGGACGTGCGGGACAACAACTCCGCCAACGGCACCCGGCTGCAGATCTGGAGCTGCACCGGCGGCGCCAACCAGAAGTGGAACGCGCCCGCGAGCGGTGGGGGCGGCACCACGCCTTCCGGGTTCGTCGTCTCGGAGGCCCAGTTCAACCAGATGTTCCCGAACCGGAACCCCTTCTACACCTACAGCGGCCTGACCGCCGCCCTCAGTGCCTACCCCGGCTTCGCGAACACCGGCAGCGACACCGTGAAGAAGCAGGAGGCCGCCGCCTTCCTCGCCAACGTCAGCCACGAGACCGGCGGACTGGTGTACGTGGTCGAGCAGAACACCGCCAACTACCCGCACTACTGCGACTGGAGCCAGCCGTACGGCTGCCCGGCGGGACAGGCGGCCTACTACGGGCGCGGCCCCATCCAGCTCTCCTGGAACTTCAACTACAAGGCGGCCGGCGACGCCCTCGGCATCGACCTGCTCAACAACCCCTGGCTGGTGCAGAACGACTCCGCCGTCGCCTGGAAGACCGGCCTGTGGTACTGGAACACCCAGTCCGGCCCCGGCACGATGACCCCGCACAACGCCATGGTCAACGGCGCCGGCTTCGGGCAGACCATACGCAGCATCAACGGCTCCCTGGAATGCGACGGCAAGAACCCCGCCCAGGTCCAGAGCCGCGTCGACGCCTACCAGCGGTTCACCCAGATCCTCGGCGTCAGCCCGGGCGGCAACCTGTACTGCTGACACCCCTCCAGCACGCCCCTGGCGCGCGGGCCGGCACGGACCGGCCCCCGCGCCGGGGGCTTCCTCGTGCCGCCACCGGGTTCCGCAGGCCGGCGGGCCGCAACCCCTTTCCTGGGCAACGTCCGACCACAAACCGCTGAGACATCCGATGTGTTGGGTGTAGTTGGCCGATTCGTTCACCGCTCAGGCGATTGACAGGTGCACGCAAGGTACCTAGGTTCGCCGATACACCCGATGTATCGGCGATCCGTCAGGTCTGGAGGACGACGATGACCTCACAGTCGGACAAGCGCTCACCGGTGGCCCGGAGGTCCGTGCTCGGTACCGCGCTGGGCGGAGCCGCGGTGGCGGCCCTGCCGGGGGCGGCGCACGCGGAACAGGCGGGGACGGGCGGGGACGCCGGCCCCGCGGGCGGCAGACGGCCGTGGCGGCTCCGGTCCGCCCTGGCCGACGACAGCGCCTGGGAGACGTTCCTGCGCGGCCAGGACCTGCTGTGGAGCCGACTGCCCGCCCTCTGGTACGAGGGCCCCTTCCTGGGCGACGGGCTGCTCGGCAGCATGATCTACCGGGAGCCGGACACCCACCAGATCCGGTTCACCGTCCAGCACGGCCGGGTCCAGGACCACCGGCCCGAGTTCGGCAGCGGCTGGGGCACCTGCCGGCTGCCGGTCGGCCACCTCACCCTCGAACCCATCGGCACCATCACCGCCGTGGACTGGCGGCTGAGCCTGTGGAACGCCGAGCTCACCGGCACCGTGACCACCACCGCGGGCACGCTCACCCTGGCCGCCCTCATCCACGACGAGGTCCTCGCCGTCCGCGCGACGGCGAGCGGCGGCGAGCGGGTCACCTGGACCTTCCACCCCGAGGAGGCCATCAGCCCCCGCAAGATCCAGGAGGCCCCGCCGGCCGGCTACACCGGCAACCCGCCCTGGACCACCCGGACCGCCGCCGACGGCACGGAGCAGGTGCTCCAGCCCCTGACCGGGGGCGGGCAGACCGCCACCGCCTACCGCCGCACCGGGGACGAGCTGCTGCTCAGCGTCGGCCACAGCTTCCCCTCCGGCACCGCCGCCGAGGCCGACTCGCTGCGCAACCTGCGGCGTGGCGCGTCGTACGCGGCCCTCAGGCGGCGGCACGTCCGCTGGTGGCACGCCTTCTACCGGAAGAGCTTCGTGTCCTTCCCCGACCAGCGGTTGCAGAGCTTCCACTGGATCCAGCTGTACAAGGTCGCCTCCGCCAGCCGTGCGGGAGGGCCCGTCATGGCCACCAGCGGGCCCTGGCTGGAGCCGACGCCCTGGCCGGCGGTCTGGTGGAACCTCAACGTCCAGCTGGAGTACTGGCTCATCCACGGCTCCAACCACCTGGAGCTCGACGCGCTCGCCGGCACGCTGCGGCAGAACCAGGAACAGCTCATCGCCAACGTGCCCGCCGCCTACCGCAAGGACAGCTCCGGGATCGGCCGCAGCTCCGACATGTTCGCCAACCGCTCCGTGGGCGAGCCGGGCACCGGCGCCGAGACGGGCGACCTCACCTGGGCGCTGCACAACGTGTGGCTGTCCTACCGGCACACCATGGACAAGTCCCTGCTGCGGGACACGATCTACCCGGTGCTGCGCCGGGCCATCACCTACTACCTGCACTTCCTCACCCCGGGCAGCGACGGCAAGCTCCACCTGCCGAGCACGCTCTCGCCCGAGTACCCCGTGGTGCCGCCGCAGGACACCAACTACGACCTGGCGCTGATCCGCTGGGGCTGCCGGACGCTGCTGGAGTCGGCCGAACTGCTCGGCATCCAGGACGAGTCGGCGCCACGCTGGCGGGACGTGCTGGCCCGGCTCACGCCGTACCCGGTCGACGACAACGGGTTCATGATCGGTGCCGACACCCCGTACGCCCAGTCCCACCGGCACTACTCGCACCTGCTGATGGTGTACCCGCTGTACCTGGTCAACTGGGACCAGCCCGAGAACCGCGAGCTGATCACGAAGTCGGTGACCCACTGGCACGCGCTGACCGGCGCCCACCGAGGCTACAGCTACACCGGGGCGGCGTCGATTCACGCCATGACCGGCGACGGCGACACCGCGCTCGGCTATCTGCGGAAGTTCTTCGACCCCACGACCCGCTACCCGTGCCGGGCCAACACGCACTACACCGAGGCCGGTCCGGTGATCGAGACCCCGCTGTCCGCCTCGCAGTCGCTGCACGACATGTTCTGCCAGAGCTGGGGCGGGGTGATCCGCGTCTTCCCCGCCGTCCCCTCGGCCTGGGCGGACGTCACCCTGCACGACTTCCGCACGCAGGGCGCCTTCCTGGTGAGCGCCGTCCGCAAGGCGGGTGTCACCCGTTTCATCCGGGTCAGGAGCCTGGCGGGCGAACCGCTGAAGCTCCGGCACGGCCTGAGCGGAACCCTCACCGTGCTGCTGGACGACGGCTCCCCGGCGCACACCCGGGACCTCGGCGACGGCACCCTCGCCATCGACCTGCCCCAGGGCCGCGAGGTGCTGGTCCACTCCGGGTCCCGCCCCGACCTGCTCATCGCCCCGGTGGCCGTCAGCGAACCCGGTCCGGCCTGGGGACTGCCGTAGCGGCCGTCCGTACCCCTCGCCCACCTCCACCCCACCACCCGGGAGGGTTTCATGGCGGTTCCTATCAGGACCGCGGTCGCCGCGCTGTGCGCCGGACTGGCGGCCTCACTTCTCAGCGGCGGCCCCGCACGGGCCGGCCAGGACACCGGCTCCACCCCGCACGTCTGGACGGTGTCCGCGCCCGGACCCGGCGCGGCGGCAACGGCACCACGCGTCCGCGTGTCCCTGGACGACGGCACCGGCACCCTCGGCCTGTCGGTGTCGCGCGGCGGGCGGACGGTCATCGAGCCGTCCCCGGTCGGCATCCGCACCGAGCGGGCCGACCTCTCGCAGGGCCTGCGCTTCGTGCGCCGCACGGACCGGCTGGTCGACGAGCGGTACCGGACGACGTCCGGCAAACGGCTCGACCGGCGGTCCCTGATGAACGAGACGCGGCTGTCGTTCCGCACCGCCGCGGGCGCCCGGTTCGACCTCGTCGTCCGTGCCGCCGCCGACGGTGTCGCCTACCGGTACGTGCTGCCCGGAGGGTACGGCGACGTGCTCGGCGAGACCTCCGCGTTCACGCTGCCGGCGGACGCGCGCGCATGGCTCAGCCCCTACCGGGCCGACAACGAGGGGCAGTTCGCCGCGTACTCGGCCGGAACCGCCCCCACCGGCTCCTACTCGGACCAGGCGCTGTTCGCGACCGACGGCGGCTACACGCTGCTCGCCGAGTCCGGCCTGACCGGCGCCTACTCCGGTGCCCGGCTCGCGCACGAGCAGGGCAGCGGCACCTACCGGGTCACGCTCGCCGACGAGCGGGTGCGCAGCGGCGGCGGTCCGCTCGCGACACCGTGGCGCGCCATGGTCACCGGCAGCCTGGCCACCGTCACGCGGTCCACGTTCACCGACGACCTCGCCCCCGCCTCCCGGGTCGCCGACACCTCGTGGATCCGGCCCGGCACCGCGCTGTGGACCTGGCTCGCCGGTGGGCGCGCGGCCGGTCAGAGCCTCACGGCGCAGAAGGCGTACGTCGACTACGCCGCCGCGCGGCACTGGCCGTACGAGGCCGTCGACGCGGGCTGGTACTTCAGGAGCGACCAGTGGGACACCACCGACCCCGACTGGCGGACGAACAGCTGGCTGCCCGAACTCACCGCGTACGCGCGGGCCAAGGGGGTGGGGATCATCGTCTGGATCCACCAGCGGGACCTGGACACCCCCGAGGAACGCGCCCAGTGGCTGCCCACGCTGGAGCGGTGGGGCGTCAAGGGTGTCAAGATCGACTTCATGAACGCGGAGTCGCAGTCCATGCTCCAGTGGTACGACGCCATCCTCAGGGAGACGGCCGAACACCACCTCATGGTCGACTTCCACGGATCCACGGTTCCGAAGGGCATCCAGCGCACCTGGCCGCAGGTCATGACCATGGAGGGCGTCGGCGGCGAGGAGAAGCGCACCAACACGTCCGCCCACCTGACCACCCTGCCGTTCACCCGCAACGTCCTCGGCTCCATGGACTTCACCCCGGGCGGCTTCCAGCGCGTCGGCCAGCGGCCGGACTCCGACGCGGCCGAGACCGGTCTCGCCGTCGTCTACGAGTCGGGGTTGCAGATGCTCGCGGGCAGCCCGGAGTCGTACGATGCCCGGCCGCTCGCCCGGGACTTCCTCGGACAACTGCCCGCCGCCTGGGACGACACCCGGCTGCTCGCGGGCACGCCCGGGCAGGAGGCGGTCCTCGCCCGGCGCAGCGGCGACCGCTGGTTCCTGGGCGGGGTGTACGCCGGTCCCGCGCGCAGGGCCGAGGTGCCGCTGAGGCTCGGGTCCGGACGGTGGCTGGTCGAGACGGTCCGGGACGGCACCGACGGGCTGGTCCAGGACCGGCAGGTGGTGCGCGGCGGTGACACGCTCGGCGTCGATGTCGTCGCGGGCGGCGGCTTCGCCGGGATCGCCTGCCGCTGGCACCCGGGGGTCGGCACCTGCCACCGCTGAGGCCGTCGTCGGCAGCTGTCGCAGGTATGGACCTTCTCGGTCCTTCCCGGCACGGTGGTGGGCGGCACTGCGGCCGGGCGGTGCCGTTCGACCGGTCACCGCCCGGCTCCCCCGCCTCCGACCCCCAAGGGCTGCCCTCATGCCGATGCCACCAGCCGCGCTGCGGCTCGCCGCCACCGCCGTGGGACTCCTCCTCACGGCCGCCACCGGCGCCCCCACCGCGGCCTCCGCCGCCGTACCGCCGCGCACCGCTCCCGCCCGGGTCGCCGTCGACGCACCGGACCAGGCCGCCTGGTCCGCGCCGCTGTCGACCCGCGGCCGGTACGTCGTCGACGCGCACGGTGACCGCTTCAGGCTCAAGGGCGCCAACTGGGACGGAGCGCAGGGCTCCTGGACCGGCAGCGGCAGCGCCGCCGACCCGGCCGACCACCACGCCGGACAGGACTCGCACGGCATACCGCTGGGCCTGGACCGCGTACCACTGCCCCAACTCCTCGCGGACTTCCACCAGCTGGGGATCAACACCATCCGGCTGCCGTTCTCCAACGAGATGATCCACAGCACGGCACCCGTACCCGACGGCGCCGTCGCGGCCAACCCCCGGCTGCGCGGCAGGACACCGCTGGAGATCTACGACGCCGTGGTGGAGGCGCTCAGCGAGAGCGGCTTCGCCGTCGTGCTCAACAACCACACCAACACCTCCCGGTGGTGCTGCGGCATCGACGGCAACGAGCGGTGGAACAGCGGGCAGTCCACCGCCCGGTGGGCGGACGACTGGGTGTTCATGGCCCGCCGCTACGCGTCCGTGCCGCGCGTGGTCGGCGCCGATCTGTACAACGAGGTCCGGCGTGACGTACTGGACGACCCCAACTGGGGGCTCGGAGACGACCACGACTGGTACGCCGCGGCCCGGCTGGCGGCCGACCGCATCCTCACCGAGGCGAACCCTCGCCTCCTCATCGTGATCGAGGGCATCAACTGGACCGGCGTACCCGTGGACGGCCTCCCCCACGGCCGGCCGGTGCTCGCCCCCGCGCGCACCCTCTCGCACACCCTGCTGGACGCCCGCAAACTGGTCTACTCCGCCCACTTCTACGGCTACACGGGCCCCCGCCACAGCGGCGCCACGGGCATCGGCGAGACCCACGACGCCCGCTACCAGGACCTGTCCCGCGCCGAGCTGGCCGCGGCCCTGGACGACGAGGCGTTCTTCGTGGAGGAGACCGGCCGGCACCACACCGCGCCCGTCTGGGTGAGCGAGTTCGGCGTCGGATCGGGCGAGACGAACGCGGCGGCCCGCACCTGGTTCGGCAATGTCACGGACTACTTCGCCGACCATGACGCCGACTTCGCGTTCTGGCCGCTGGTCGGCTTCGAGGGCCACGACGACTGGGCCCTGCTGCGCTACGACACGGCGGGGCACCGCTCCGGCATCCTCGACCCCGGCGACTGGCGGACCGCCGCGTGGCAGCGTCTGGTGTCCGCGCCGGGCGCGACCGGTCCCGTGGCGTCCGTCCCGCTCTGGCGCATGCTGAGCACCGACCACGCAGACGCGGTGGCGTCGCCGCGGGTGCGCGCCACGGGAGACTGGGACCCGGGAGCCCGCAAGGCGGCCTGTCCCGACGGTACGCGACTGGCCGGGATCAGCCACACCGGAGGGCGTGGCCTGTGCACCGACGCCGGGGCGGGAGGGCTGCGCGGCGCCGACGCCCGCCAGACGGTCGTCACCGACGAACGGTACGTGCCGGCCGGCGGGGACTGGGCGTCCGGGTACACCAAGTACCAGTGCCCCACTGGAGAGTTCCTCATCGGCTACAGCGTGCGGGGAGAGCGCGTGTCGGCCGCGCTGTGCGTCCCGGCACGGACCGCGCTGCCGGGGGCCGGCCGCACGGTGTGGTTCGACCGGTCCGACAGCCGTCCCGCCGACGGCGCCGGCGGGGACTTCGCGTACGGCGCCTTCAAGGGCCAGTGCGCGGCGACCGAGTACGCGGCCGGGATCGCCTTCACCACGCGCGTGGGCAGCCGCCCCGGTCCGGCGGCCCTGCTGTGCCGCGCCCTGCCCTGACCAACGGCCGCCCCCAGTCGGCGTCGTACGGCAGTGTCGTCCCCGGCAGCACGTACTCGTCGCGGCGACCGCACATCCCGAAGGCCCGCGAGCCGGGTGGGTCCGCTCTCGTAGACGGTGGCCTGCGCGAGGTCGGCGGGGTCCCCGGTCTCCAGCGCGTCGAGTAGCACGATGACGCGCAGGCCGGCGCCGCCCACCATGCAGTGCACGGTGCCCGGTGTGCACCATGCGACCGAGCCCGGTCGCAGGGGGACGTCCCGGGGGCCGTCGGGGCTGAGGGTCTGCACCGCGGCACGTCATCCGGGCACCGGAGCCGGCCGTGCCCCCAGGTGCCCGCCCAGGTGCAGGCGGGCGACCAGGCCGGCGCAGCCGAGGCCGGTCGCGGCCAGGGCCGCCCACGGCAGCCATCGCACCCCGGTGTCGAACAGCGCTCCGACGGCGAGGTTGCCCAGCGAGATCGCGATGCCGGAGGCGGTGTTGTAGGCGCCGTAGTACGTCGCGACGAGCCGGTCGCCGGCAAGCCGTACCACCGTGTCCATCTCGAAGGGGTAGAGCAGCGCCCCGCCCCAGGCCAGCAGGACCGCGCACACCGTCAGAGCGCAGAGCCCGGCCGACGCGCCGTACGAGCGGGGCAGCAGTGGCAGGAAGGCCGCGCCCATGACCACGAGCCCCCACACGACGGCCTGCGGCCCGGACAGGGTGCGCTGCGCCCACGCGGTCAGCTTCAACTGGCCCGCCAGCGCGGCCAGCGCCGAGGCGGCGAAGACCGCGCCGGTGACCCATCCGGTCCGCTGGCCGAAGAGTGCGCGGGCGTGCAGCGGGAGGGCGAGGTAGACCTGGAAGGCCAGGACGTAGGAGCCGCTCATGGCGGCGGCGAAGAGCAGGAAGGGGCGGTTGGCGGCGACGGTGCGCCAGTCGGTCGCGACCGCCCGCCAGGCGGGTCCGGTGCCGCGGCCGGCGGGGGGCCGGGCGGGCAGGGCGCGGGACTGAAGCACCGCCAGGGCGCCGAAGAGGGCCGCGGCGACCGTGCACACCGCGCTGAAGTTCCAGGTCAGCAGGGCCAGTCCGGCGAGCGGACCGACCAGGATGCCCGCCTGGTAGAAGACGTTGAACGCGGCGAACGCCGCCACCCGGCGCTCCTCGCCGGCGTCCGCCGCGAGGTACGCGCGCACGGCCGGGTTGAACAGCGCGCCCGCCAGGCCGGTCAGCGCCGACGCCGCCACCAGCGCGGGCAGCGAGGCGGCGACCGCCAGCAGTCCGAAGGCGACCGCGCGCAGGGCGCACCCGGTCAGGATCATCGGCTTGCAGCCGTAGCGGTCGGCGAGGGTGCCGCCGAGGAGGAACATGCCCTGCTGGGAGAAGTTGCGCACCCCCAGCACCAGGCCGACCGCCCAGGCGGCGAGGCCGAGGCCGTGCGCCAGGTGGTCGGCCAGGTAGGGCATGAGCATGTAGAAGCCGAGGTTGATGGCGAACTGGTTGACCATCAGCAGCCGGGCCGGCCGGTCGAAGGAGGCCATGGGCAGCCGTGGCCGCTTCACCGTGCACCCGCCTTCGTCAGGTCGCGCGCGAGCGGGTCCCGGACTCGTCCGCACCGCGTCCACCGGGTGACCACGCACGCGTCCGGCTCGGCGATGTCGTCGGGCTCCGGCCGCGGTGTCCGCCCGAGGAGGCCGTGCTCGCGGCACCAGGCGTCGTCGTAGACCGTGTGCAGATAGCGGTGCGGTCCGTCGGGGAAGACGGCGGCGATCCTCGTCCCGGCGGGGTACGTCCGCGCCGCCCATCCCGCCACCAGCGCCACCGCTCCGACGCTCCAGCCGCCGGAGGCGTAGTGGCGGCGGGCGAGTTGGCGGCAGGCCCAGACGGCCTCCGCCGGGGCCACCCAGTGGACCTCGGCGAAGGCCGCGTAGGCGACGTTGTCGGGGTGGATGCTGGAGCCGAGGCCGCGCATCAGCCGGGGTCCGGCCGGCTGGCCGAAGATCGCCGATCCGACCGAGTCCACTCCGATGAGCGTCAGCCGCGGGAACGCCTCCCGCAGTACGGCAAAGACGCCTGCGGAGTGTCCGCCCGTGCCGACCGCCGCCACCAGGACGTCCACCCAGCCCAGTTGGGCGATCAGCTCGGCCGCGAGGGGGCGGTAGGCGGCGGCGTTGTCGGGGTTGCGGTACTGGTCCGGGCAGTAGGCGCCCGGCGTGCGGGCCAGCAGTTCGGCGACACACGCGCGGCGCGCCTCCTGCCAGCCGCCCTCGGGGTGCGGGGCGGTGACCTGGACGACGCGTGCGCCCCGCGCGGTGAGCAGGCGCGCCATGGACGGTTCCATACCGGGGTCGGTGACGACCGTCACCGGGTGGCCGTAGGTCAGCCCCGCCAGGGCGAGTCCGAGGCCGAGGGTGCCGCTGGAGGACTCGACGATCGGCGCGCCCGGCGCGAGGTCACCGCGCCGGCGCGCCTCGCGGACCATGTGCAGCGCGGGCCGGTCCTTGAGGCCGCCGGGGTTGGCGCCTTCCAGCTTGGCGTGGAAGCCCCGGCCGGGCGGGGCGAAGGGTTCGTCCACCCACAGCACCGGGGTGTCGCCGACGAGGTGGGCGGGGCGTCGTGCGGTACGGAGGCGGGGGGTGCGGGTCCGGAAGGGCTCGGGCAGGGGTTCGGGGAGAACTTCGGGGAGGGCCGTGGGGAGGAAGTCGGGCAGGGAGGGATGCATGGCGTACGGCTCCTTCGCGCCCGGCGGCCGTGCGGCGGGCGCTGTGCGAGTGGGGGCTGGCGCGCGGGGCACGCCCCGGACCGCCTTGGGTGGCGGGGCGTGCGGGCGCGGGCCTACTGCCGTAGCACGCAGACGAGCGCGAGCGAGGTGCTGCCCGCACAGGACGGGGCGGCGCCGGGGGGCCTGCGCCCAGCGGTGTGCGTGACGTGCCCGCGGAACCCGGCGGGAAGGAGCGGCTGGTGCGTCTCGTCGTCGAGAGCGGTGTCGTCCAGGGCGGCACGCGGCCGGTCCGCCGTGTGGTCGGCGTGCCCGTCCGCCGCGTGCCGGTGCTGGGGAGGCCCGTCCGAACCCGTTACGTCCGCCCCGTCCGCGACCTGCCGGACATCCTGCGTCACCAGGGCACTCGGGACCAGGGCACTCGGGTCCGGGCCGGCGAAGGAGCAGGCGTGCACCGCGCCGGTGAGGTGGGCGGCGATCACCAGGACCAGCCCGATCAGCAGGGCGGCACGACGGCAGCGCCCCGCGCGTCCGTCACTGCTGCCCCACGACATGATCACGGCCCCACAGTAATCACGCGGTGACGGTATGTCACATCGACGGCGGTGCGATTCGTCCGGCCGAGGGTGTCGGCACCCACCGCTGCCGACGCCGGAGGCGACGCCCCGCACGGCGAGCGCCCGGGCGCCGTGCGCCCCGCACCCGGGCCGCCCGCCCGCCCCTGCTCACGGCCGACACCCGCGGCCCATCCGGT
>NZ_JBEXKG010000199.1:0-11761 GCF_040609555.1 Streptomyces sp. NPDC004658 | reverse complement strand
CGCGCCGTTCAGCACGATCCCCGCGAGCAGCAGCGGGACGCGGGCGGCGAGGGAGCGCGCGTCCGGGAGCAGGGCGAGGGTGCCGTCCATGGCGACAGACGGCCAGCAGTGTCTCCACCTCCGCCGACACCGCGCGAGCGAACCGGTCCAGGTCCGGCACGGCCTGCGCGTCGGCGACCAGCCCGTAGTGCACGCGCCCCCGGTACGTGGAGATCGCGACGGCCAGTGCCTGGCCGGGCGCGAGCGGGGCCAGGGGGTACACCTCGGCCAGCTCGTGGCCGCCCAGCCGGAGCCCGAACCCGGGCAGCGGCACGCTGGTGACCAGGATGTCGAACCACAGTCGGGCCGCCTGGCCGACCAGCGGCCCGCCCAGCCGGTGCCCGAGCGCCGGCACGTGGTCGGCGAGCAGCGCGACCGCGCCGGCGCCCCGGTTGGGACCCGCGTCCTTGTTGCGGAGCATCGCGGTCCGCACGGTTTCGAGACGGCCGAGCGGGTCGGACTCGCCCACCGGAAGCCGTATCAGGTACCCCGAGAGCCGGTTGCCCTGCGGCTGGGCGGTGTGGGGCCGGCGCCGGGAGACGGGGATCAGGGCGCGGGGTGCCACGCCCTTGCTGCCGTCGCCCCGCTCGTCCAGCCAGCGGCGCAGCGCGCCGGCGACGACGGCGATGAGGACGTCGTTCACGGTGCCGCCCGCGCTCTTGCGCACCCGGTGCACGTCGTCGATGTCGAGGACGACCCCGGCGGTGCGGCGGGTTCCGCTGGGCGCCGAGGTCAGCGCGGCGCACGGCCGCATGCCGAGGGTGGACCGGGCGAGCGAGGCGCCGATGTCGAGGGCCCGGCCCATGTCGGACAGCGCCCCCCGGACCAGCCCGGGCATCCGCGCGGGCAGCCGGCGCACGTCGGACAGCAGGCCGCGCGGCGGCTCGATGGCGCGGGGCGCGCGCTCGGGCAGGTCGACGGGGTCCAGGACGCCGGCGGCGAGCTTGAGCGCGCGCAGCCCGTCGGCGAGGGCGTGGTGGAACTTGAAGAGCACGGCGAAGGACACTCCGTCCTCGCCGGGCAGCACATGGGCCTCCCACGGCGGCCGGCCGCGTTCCAGCGGGCGCTCCATCAGTCGCCCGGCGACCGCGTGGAAGTCGTCGGTCGGGGCGTGCAGCCGTACGTGGTGGAGGGGGTCGAAGTCCGGGTCGGTCTCGCGGGCGGCGCCGCCGAAGGCGAGCGGCTGCCACAGGTCGCGGATGCGCATGCGCAGGCCGGGTACGGCGGCGGCCCGGGCGGCGAGCAGGTCGGCGGCGTGGGCCCCGGCGGTGGGCGAGTGCGCGGAGAAGACGCCGAGCGCTCCGAGGTGCATCGGGTGCCGGTCGGACTCCATGTTCCAGAAGGCCAGGTCGAGGGGAGCGAGCAGGTCGGAAGTCAAGGGCTTGCCTCACGCGTCGACAAGGGGTGGATCAGCAGTCAATCCCTGCTGGGCGATTACGGTCAAGCATGATCACGCTACGCACAGTTAACGCCCGGTTAAGTCCCGCCGCTCGGGAAACAGGCGGGACGCAGGCGACGGCTGAGGTCATTTCAGGACGGGCGGCGCCGCTTCGGGTGAGGTACCCCACTCCGACGGCCGCGGGCCGACCGTGAACGCGAGGGTGCGCAGGGAGCGCAGCGCGCCGGTCGTCAGATAGGTCCGGCCGTGCGGCCCGCCGTCCGTGCGCACGGCCTGTACGTAGCGGTCGGTGGCCGAGGTGCCGGGTGCGGTGATGGTCAGCCGGCCGGCGGGCCAGTGGCGGCGGTCCAGGGTGAGGTCGACGCGGTCGAAGACCGGGGTGGTCAGGCCCCAGGTGTCGTAGCCGGGCTGGACCGGGAAGAGGCCGATGGACGACAGGACGTTCCAGGCGGACATCGTGCCGAGGTCGTCGTTGCCGGTCATGCCGGTGGGGCTGTCGGTGAACAGGCTCAGCGCGGCGTGCACCACGTCCGTGGTCTTCCAGGGCTGGCCGGTGGAGAGGTAGGTGTACGGGGCGATGAGGTCCGGCTCGTTCATCGGGTTGTAGACGGCGGCGTTGTAGTAGGCGTACGGGTCGCCGTGCACCCACACGTCGCGGGCGGTGCCCTCCGGGTCCGCGAGCAGCCGGTCGTAGGCGAAGAAGGCGTCCAGGCGGGCGTTGGCCGCGCCGGTGCCGCCGATCAGGCCGACCATGCCCGGGACGTCCTGCGGGACGAGCCACTGGTACTGCCAGGCCGTGCCCTCGTGGAAGCCGGTGCCGCGGGCCGGGTCGGGCGAGCCGGTGAAGGCGCCGGAGGCGTCGCGGGCGCGGAAGAAGCCCGTGCCGGGGTCGAAGACGTTGCGGTAGTTGCGCGAGCGGGCGGCGTAGCGGGCGGCGTCGTCCGTGTGGCCGAGACCGCGGGCCATCTGGGCGAGCATCGCGTCGGCGAGCGCGTACTCCAGTGTGACGGAGGCCCCGTGGTGGTAGTCGGAGTCGCCCATCTTGGCGTACGGCCGGCCCTTGACGTAGGGCGCGAAACCGTTGGCGATGTACTCGGCGTTGGCCTCCCGGCCGATGCCCGGGTACTCGGCGGGCGGCACACCGTCGGCGTTCTTCCTCAGCGCGCGGTAGGCCCGCTCCTCGAAGCCCTTCAGGAGCCCCATCCGGTAGGCGGTGGTCAGGAACGGGGTGACCGGGTCACCGCTCATGATGTTCGTCTCGACCGGGCCGTAGCCCCACTTGGGCAGCCACCCGCCGTCCTCGTCGACCGCGACGACCGAGCGGGCCATGTCCCGTGCCTCGCGCGGGGCGAGCAGCGCGAGCAGCTGGGCCTGGGTGCGGTAGGTGTCCCACAGCGACCAGTTCTGGTAGTAGGTGAAGCCGCGGGCGCGGTGGGTACGGCGGTCCCAGCCGAAGTAGCGGCCGTCGGCGTCGCTGCCGATGTTGGGCGCGAGGTGGGAGCGGTAGAGCGAGGAGTAGAAGGTCCGGCGGAGCGTGGGCGTGCCGCCGCGCACCCGGACCGCGGCGAGCCGGCGCTCCCACTCCTCGCGGGCCCGGTGGCGTACGGCGTCGAAGCTCCGGCCGCCCTCGGCGCGCAGATTGCCGGCGGCGCCGCGCGAGTCGACGTACGACAGGGCGGTGGTCGCCTCGACGGTGCGGTCGCGGGTGGTGTCGAAGCGGACGTAGGCACCGCCGGATCCGCTGCGGGCGCCCGGCGTGACGGTGTCGCCGTCCCAGGTGCCGTAGGCGGTGAAGGGCCGGCTGAAGCGGGTGACGGTGTAGACCGTGTAGGGGCCGGTGTCCCGGCAGAAGCCGTGTCCCGTGATCTCGGTGCGCACGGTGCGGTCGTCCAGGATCTGCACCGAGCTGCTCACCGGCTTGTGCAGCGCCTGGGCCGCGTTCAGCAGGACGTTGGCCTTGGCGGTGGCCGGGAAGGTGTAGCGCTGCACGCCGGTGCGGGCCGTCGCGGTGAGTTCGGCGCGGATGCCGGAGGCGAGGCCGACCCGGTAGTAGCCGGGGCTCGCCTCCTCCTCGTCGTGCGAGAAGGCCGCCGCGTACTGGGCGTAGTCCGTCTGGGTGACGTCACCGGTGGTGGGCAGCACGGGCAGGTCCCCGCCGATGCGGCAGCCGACACCCGAGAGGTGGACCAGGGAGAAGCCGCGGATACGGTTCTGCGCGTAGTCGTAGCCGGTGCTGTGCCCGGTGTCCGGGGAGAGCTGCACCATGCCGAAGGGCACGGCCGCGCCGGGGAAGGTGTTGCCCTCGTTCTGGCTCCCGATGAAGGGGTTGACCAGGTCGGTGAGGTGGCCGTCGGTCCGCTCGGCGGCGCGTGCGGCGGGGGTGGCGATCAGCGCGGACGCTGCCATCACCCCGGCCAGGCACAGCCGTGTGCGCCGGGTCCCTCTCATGTCGGATGACCTCCGCAGGTTGGACATCGTTGCCTGCATCCTGGACGGCAGACGGTGCAAACCTGGGCATTCCGACAGGGTGATGTCGAACGCGTCGCGCCCCGGGGGCGGCTGACGCCCTGTCCGTCAGGGCACCCGCTGCCCCTTCCCCAACGCGATGACCCCGCCCTTGGACACGGTGTACAGCTCGGCGTCCCGCTCCGGGTTGACGCCGATCGTGGCGCCGGGCGGCACCTCGACGTTCTTGTCCAGCACGGCACCGCGGACCACCGCGCCCCGGCCGACGTGCACGTTGTCGTGCAGCACCGAGCCCTGCACGACCGCGCCCGGATCGACCCGTACGCCCGGCGACAGCACGGACCGGGTGACCTGGCCGCGGATCAGGCAGCCCGCGCTGATGATGGACTCGCTGGCGATGCCGCCCGCGTTGAAGCGAGCCGGGGAGAGCTGGTAGGAGTGCGTGTAGATGGGCCACTGCCGGTTGTACAGGTTGAACGCCGGACGCTCGGCGATCAGGTCCATGTGTGCCTCGTAGTAGGCGTCCAGGGTGCCCACGTCCCGCCAGTAGCCCTGGTCCCGGGTGGTCTCGCCGGGCACGTGGTTGTCGCTGAAGTCGTACAGCTGCGCCTCGCCGCGCGCGGTCAGCTGGGGCAGGATCGAGCCGCCCATGTCGTGCACGGACTGGCTGTCCTCGGCGTCCCGGTGCAGCGCCTCGATCAGCACCTTGGTGGTGAAGACGTAGTTGCCCATCGAGGCGAAGACCGTCTCCGGGTCGTCCGGCAGGCCCGGGGGGTCCGCGGGCTTCTCCAGGAAGCGCTCGACGGTACGGCCGTCCGAGCCCGGTGTGATCACCCCGAAGGAGGAGGACTGCGCGCGCGGCACCCGGATGCCGGCCACCGTCACCCCCGCGCCGCCCTCGATGTGCTGCGCGAGCATCTGCCGCGGGTCCATCCGGTACACGTGGTCGGCACCGAACACGGCCACGTACTCGGGCTGTTCGTCATGGACCAGGTTCAGCGACTGCAGGATGGCGTCGGCGCTGCCCAGGTACCAGCGCGGGCCGAGACGCTGCTGGGCGGGGACCGGGGTGACGTAGTTGCCGAGCAGGCTGGACATCCGCCAGGTGGTGGTGATGTGCCGGTCCAGCGAGTGCGACTTGTACTGGGTGAGCACGCAGATGCGCAGCACGTCGGCGTTGACGAGGTTGGACAGGACGAAGTCGACGAGGCGGTAGGTGCCGCCGAAGGTGACGGCTGGTTTGGCGCGGTCCGCGGTCAGCGGCATCAGGCGTTTGCCCTCGCCGCCGGCCAGCACGATGCCGAGTACGGAAGGCCCTCCACGACGCATGGCCGCTCCCCTCACCCTGGTTGAACCATGGCTGCCCCGAGCAGGCCGGACTAAGCCTGCTTGACGATCTCCTCGTAGAGCCCGGCCGTGCGGCGGGCCACCGCGTCCCAGCCGAACTCCCCCACCGCGCGGGCCCGTCCCGCCTCCCCCATCCGCCGGGCCGCGTCCGGGTCGCCGAGGACGGCGTCCAGCGCCCGGGCGAGCCCGGACTCGAAGTCGTCGTCCACGTCGACCAGGAGACCGGTCCGGCGGTCGTCCACGACCTCGGGAATGCCGCCCACCCGGGAGGCGACGACCGGCGTGCCGCAGGCCATGGCCTCCAGGTTGACGATGCCGAGCGGCTCGTACACCGACGGGCAGGCGAACGCCGCGGCATGGGTGAGGAGTTGGATGACCTCCGTGCGCGGCAGCATCTGCGGGATCCAGAACACGCCCGCCCGCGCCCGGCGCAGCTCCTCGAACAGCTCCTGGAACTCGCGGTCGATCTCGGGGGTGTCGGGCGCGCCCGCGCACAGCACGACCTGGGCCGCGGGGTCGATGTCCCGTACCGCGCGCAGCAGATGGGGCACGCCCTTCTGCCGGGTGATGCGGCCGACGAACAGGACGTAGGGGCGGGCCGGGTCGATGCCGTGCCGGGTGAGCGCGTCGGTGCCGGGGTCGGGCCGGTACAGGCCCGTGTCGATGCCGTTGTGGACGACGTGGACGCGGGCCGGGTCGAGCGCCGGGTAGCAGGCGAGGATGTCGTCGCGCATGGCGCCGGAGACGGCGATCACCGCGTCGGCGGCCTCGATCGCGGTGCGCTCGGCCCAGCCCGACAGCGCGTAACCGCCGCCGAGCTGCTCGGCCTTCCAGGGGCGCAGCGGCTCCAGCGAGTGCGCGGTGACCACGTGCGGGATGCCGTACAGCAGCTTGGCGACATGGCCGGCGAGATTGGCGTACCAGGTGTGGGAGTGGACCAGTTCGCGGCCTTCCAGGGCGGCGGCCATGGCGAGGTCCACCGAGAAGGTGCGCAGCGCGTCGTTGGAGCCGTCGAGGACGGACCAGGGCCGGTGGCGTACGACGCCGACGCCGCGCCCCTCGCCCCAGCAGTGCACCTCCAGGTCCACCAGGGCGCTCAACTCGCGGGCGAGGAACTCCACATGGACACCGGCGCCGCCATACACGTCCGGGGGGTACTCCCGGCTCAGCAGTCCCACACGCACCCGGCAACCCCCTGGTCTCGGTGGCAGGTTCCCCTCATGGTCACCCAGATGCGGCGCCCGGGGAAGAGCGCGGGGACGGGCGCGGCGGGCGGGTGAGGCAGCAGTCGCCGCAGAGCCCGCCGCCGGGCACCCGGTAGTACAGACAGCAGCTGCGGCGCCGGAACGCCATGCCGGTGCGGGTGCCGGTGGCGTCCAGCAGGGGGTGGGCGAAGAGGTCGCCGGTGAGCGCGCGGGTCCGGGCCGCGACGTCGGTACGGCCGTGGGCGCGCGCCCAGCGGCTCAGTTCCCGGGCGGTCGCGGCGAGCGCGGAGCCCGCGTTGCCCCACAGCAGGCCCGGCGCGACCCCGTAGCGGGACCGCAGGACCGCCGTGAGGGGCTCCAGGTGACCGTGCAGCACGGTGTCGGCGAGGGTGGCCGCGTCTGCGGGCAGCGGGCGCAGCTCGGTGAGCCACAGATCGTCGGGCACGGCGGCGCGGGCGTCCCAGCGCAGCAGGCGCGGGTCCAGGTCGGGCAGCCGGCCGTACAGGACGGCACAGCCGAGGGCCGCCGACCACAGCCGGGCGGCCAGTCCCTGCTGGGCGAGGGAGGCGGCGACCCGGGGCTCGCCGGTCCGGAGCCGTTCCGCGACGGTGGCGACGCGCAGCTCCAGGGGGTTGCGGCCGTCCTCCGTGGCCGCCCCCGCGTAACCCTCCGCGAGGGTCGGCAGCCGTCGTGCGCCGGCACCGCCGGCGGCTGCGGGGAGGGTGCGCAGGGCGAAGAAGCCGCCGAGCGGGCGCAGGGCTGCGAGAGCGGGGTCGAGGTCCACGACGGACACTCGTACCAGGCGCCGCGCGGGGGCGGTCGGGCGGGTGCCTGCCCGCGCTCACCCCTCCAGGGGATGATCACGCGGCGGGCGTACTCCATCGGCAGTAGGACGCATTGCGTGCTCAGGTACGACGACGGGAAGCAGCCGGGCGGGCAGAGTGTTGGCCATGGAAGCCGACCGTTCGCCGCGCCGGGCCCAGGACGCCCGTCGCCCGCAGAGGAGACACCGATGAGCGCCCTGGCGTTGTCCGTGCTCCTGTCGGTCGTCTCCGCCCTCGCCTACGCGGGCGGAGCGATCGTGCAGGAGCAGGTCGCGGTGTCCTCCCCCGACAGCGGGTACCTGCCGCTGCGCCGGCCGGGCTGGTGGGGCGCGCTGGCGCTCAACGGTCTCGGCGGCGTGCTGCACGTCGTGGCGCTGGCCTACGGGCCGCTCAGCCTGGTCCAGCCGCTCGGCGCGCTGACCATCGTCTTCGCGCTGCCCATGGCGGCGCTGTGCGTCGGCCGCCGGGCCGGTGCGACGGCCTGGCGGGGCGCGCTCATGGCCACGGCGGGCCTCGCCGGTCTGCTCTCCTTGGTCGGCTCCTCCTCCGGGCACTCCCTCACCCCGGCCCAGCGGCTGGCGGTCGCGCTGGTCACCGGCGGGGCGGTGGTGGCACTGATGTTCGCGGGCCTGGCCGCGCACCGGCATCCCGCCGTGCGCAGCGTGCTGCTCGCCACCGCCTCCGGCATAGCGTTCGGCATGTCGTCGGTGTTCACCAAGACCGTGGCCGTCGACTGGAGCGACGGCATCGCGCTGGGCGACCTGCCCTCGCTCGCGGTCATCGGCCTGTTCGCGGTGGCCGGCGTCCTGCTGTCCCAGGCCTCCTACCGGGGCGGCGGCCTCGCCGCCCCGCTGGCCACGCTGACCGTGGTCAATCCGGTGCTGGCCGCCGCCGTCGGCATCCTGATGTTCGGCGAGACGTTCCGCCACGGCACCACGGGCACCGTGCTCGCCCTGGGCTGCGGGGTGGTGGCGGCGGGCGGCCTGATCATGCTGACGACGGAGCGGATGACACGCGAGCCGGCCTCGGCGACGCCGCCGCAGGAGCCGGCGTCCGCCGTTCCGTCGCCGGATGCCCTGTTCCCGGCCGAGGTGCCCCCGGCGCGGCGTGTGCCGGTCACCACCGGGGACGCGCGTGTCGCCATGCCGCAGCAGCGCGAGGCCGTGGCTGCCGGGGCGCAGCGGGGCGGGCGCGCGGAGGCCCGGACCGGGTCGGGGGTGCGCGACGGGTCGGGCGCACCGACCGTCCGTGCCGGTACGGCCGCCTCCACGGGGAGCCCCGAATCGATCGATCCGGTCGTCCGCGCCGGGGCGACCGAGCCGGTGATCCGTACCGGGACGGCCGACTCGGCCGTGCTCGCCGGACAGGCCGCGCGGGTGGTGCGCACGGAGCCGAGCGGGCCGGCCGTGCCCGAGTCGCCGGCGTCCGGCCCGGCCGGCGGGGCGGGCGACGACGGGGCCGGACCGCCCGCCGACGGTGTGCTCCCGGCGTCGTACACCCCGCTGGCCGCGGGGGTCGCCGTACCTCTGCCGCTGCTGGACCGGCACCGTACCCGCGTCAGATTCTGACGCCGCCGGCCCTCAGATAGGCGAGCGGGTCGACGTCCGAGCCGAACCCGGGTCCCGTCCGCACCTCGAAGTGCAGATGCGGGCCCGTGACGTTGCCGGTGGCGCCGGAGCGGCCGATGCGCTGGCCCGCGGTGACGCTCTGGCCGGTGCGCACGGCGATGGCCGACAGGTGGGCGTACTGCGTGTAGCGGCCGTCGGCGTGCCGGATCACCACCTGGTAGCCGTACGAGCCGCCCCACCCCGCGGCCACCACGCGCCCGGCCGCCGCCGCCTTCACGGAGGTGCCGGTCGGCACGAGGAAGTCGACGCCGGTGTGGTACCCCTTCGACCAGTGCGAGCCCGCCACGTGGTAGCCGGTGCCGACGGACGCGGTCACCGGGGCGACGAGCGCGTGCCGGGCCGGGGGCGTCGTGCGGTGCGTGCCGGGATGCTCCGAAGGCGCCCTCTTCTTCGGTGCCTTGGGGGGCGCCGAGCGGGTCGGGGTGCCGTTCAGGCTGAGCCGCTGCCCCGGCATGATCAGGTCGGGATCGGCGCCGATCGTGGCGCGGTTGCCCGCGTACAGCGTGCGCCAGCCGCCCGCCACGTGGTGGTCGCCGGCGATCCCGGAGAGGGTGTCGCCGCGCACCACGGTGTACATCTCGGCCCGGCCGGCCCGGGACTGCGGGGTGGTCTGCGGCTGCACGTCCTTGACGGAGCGGGCGTGCGCGGCGGCGGACTTCGCTGGTCCCGAATGCCCGGAACCGCTCTCGGCGGGGCGCGTGGAGCCGGTCCCGGTGTGCACGTCGGGGGCGGGTCCGCCCCGGGCCAGCCCGGCCCGCACCGAGCACACCGGCCAGGCGCCCGGCCCCTGCCCGTCGAGGACCTTCTCGGCGACGGCGATCTGCTCGGCCCGGGTGGCGAGGTCGGCGCGCGGCGCGAACCGGGTGCCGCCGTAGGCCTCCCAGGTGGACTGGGTGAACTGGAGCCCGCCGAAGTAGCCGTTGCCCGTGTTGATGCTCCAGTCACCGCTGGACTCGCAGGCGGCGACCTTGTTCCAGGTGGCCACGTCGGCCGCGTCCGCGGTGCCGGCGGCGACCAGCGGGATCGCGAGGCCGGCGCCGCCCGCCGTGACGGTCAGTGAGGCGCGGTTGATCCTGTTCGGCTGGTACCGGCGGTGCCGGCCGCGTACGGCCATGTCCGAAATCCCCTCGGCATGCGTCAGGAGCGGCAAAAGTAAGCGCGACGAACAGGCCATGACAAGACAGGAAATCGGCCTCCCGCGCGGCCCAAGTGGCCGGGAACGGCCCCTGCTTGGTCCGACGGGCCGGTGAGTGAGGCGCAGGGCGGTCCCGCTGCGTACACATGCGTGGCGGGTCGGATGTGCGCTCGCCGTGGCGGCACGTCAGGATGGGCAAGGACCCGTACTGACGGGGCCGTAGTCACGAGGTAACCAGGGAGCAGGCGGTATGAGCACTTCAGCGCAGATCGGTGTCACGGGCCTCGCGGTCATGGGCCGCAATCTCGCGCGGAACTTCGCGCGCAACGGCTACACGGTCGCCGTGCACAACCGTACGGTGTCGCGGACGAAGGCGCTGGTGGAGGAGTTCGGGAACGAGGGCGACTTCGTCGCGGCCGAGACCGCCGAGGAGTTCGTGGCGGCCCTGGAACGCCCGCGCCGACTGGTGATCATGGTCAAGGCGGGCGAGCCGACGGACGCGGTGATCGAGGAGTTCGCCCCGCTGCTGGAGCCCGGCGACATGATCATCGACGGGGGCAACGCGCACTTCGCGGACACCCGGCGCCGGGAACGGGAACTGCGCGAGCGGGGCATCCACTTCGTCGGCACGGGCATCTCCGGCGGCGAGGAGGGCGCGCTGCACGGCCCCAGCATCATGCCGGGCGGTTCGAAGGAGTCGTACGGGTCGCTGGGCCCGATGCTGGAGAAGATCTCCGCGAAGGCGCAGGACGGGGCGCCGTGCGTGACGCACGTGGGTCCCGACGGTGCCGGGCACTTCGTGAAGATGGTCCACAACGGTATCGAGTACGCCGACATGCAGCTGATCGGCGAGGCGTACCAGCTGCTGCGCGATGTCGCCGGGTACGAGCCCGCGCAGATCGCGGACATCTTCCGCACCTGGAACACCGGCCGGCTCGACTCCTACCTGATCGAGATCACCGCCGAGGTGCTGTCGCACGTGGACGAGGCGACCGGCAAGCCGTTCGTGGACGTCGTGGTGGACCAGGCCGAGCAGAAGGGCACCGGCCGCTGGACCGTGCAGATCGCGCTGGACCTGGGCGTTCCGGTGTCGGGCATCGCCGAGGCGGTCTTCGCCCGCTCGCTGTCCGGCCACGCGCCGCTGCGGGCCGCCTCCCGGGACCTGGCCGGCCCGAAGCCGTCCCCGCTGAGCGAGTCCGAGGCGGCCGCCTTCGCCGACCGGGTGGAGCAGGCGCTGTACGCGTCCAAGATCGTGTCGTACACGCAGGGCTTCCACGAGATCGCCGCGGGCAGCGAGGAGTACGGCTGGGACATCGACCTCGGCGCGGTGGCCTCGATCTGGCGGGGCGGCTGCATCATCCGGGCCGCCTTCCTGGACCGCATCCGCGCCGCGTACGACGCCCGGGCCGACCTGCCGAGCCTGCTGTCGGACGAGACGTTCGCCCGCGAGATCGCCGACGCCCAGGACGACTGGCGGGAGGTGCTGGTCGCGGCGACCCGGCAGGGCGTGCCGACGCCCGGGTTCGCGGCGGCGCTTGCGTACTACGACGCGCTGCGGGCGGAGCGGCTGCCGGCGGCCCTGACGCAGGGGCAGCGGGACTTCTTCGGCGCGCACACGTACCGGCGGGTGGACCGGGACGGGTCGTTCCACACGCTGTGGGGCGGGGACCGCAGCGAGGTGACCGCGTAGCGCGGACCGCCTCGGTGGGCGCGGCCGC
>NZ_JBEXKG010000198.1:0-11833 GCF_040609555.1 Streptomyces sp. NPDC004658 | reverse complement strand
GCGTCGGCCTTTCCGCGTGCGGCGTGGGCGGCCTCGTACCGGCGGGCGCTGCGGGCTGCGCCGAACGAGGCGTTCGGGCCGGGCGATCCCGCCGGGCGCCGCGAGTTGCGCGAGACGCTGACGGAGTACCTGGCTCGCGCGCGGGGGGTACGTACCGAGCCGGACCGGATCGTGATCTGCTCGGGTTTCGCGCACGCGCTGCGGCTTCTCTTCGGCCGGGGCGTCCGGGACGGACCGGGTGCGGGTGGGCTGCTGCGCGGTCCGCTGGGCGTGGAGGCGTACGGGCTGGGATTCCACCGGGACCTGCTCGCGGCGGCGGGCGTGCGCACCGTACCGCTGCCGCTGGACGAGGACGGGGCGCGGGTGGACGTGCTCGGGCGGGAGCGAGCCGTGCTGCTGACGCCCGCGCACCAGTTCCCGACCGGTGGCCCCCTGCGTCCGGAGCGCCGGGCCGCGGTGGTCGACTGGGCCCGCGCGCGGGGGGCGGTGGTGCTGGAGGACGACTACGACGGGGAGTTCCGGTACGACCGCCGGCCCGTCGGCGCACTTCAGGGGCTCGATCCGGAGCGGGTGATCCACATCGGGTCGGTCAGCAAGAGCCTGTCGCCGGCGCTGCGGCTGGGCTGGATGGTCCTGCCGCAGCGGTATGTCGAGCCCGTGCTGGCGGCGAAGGGCGAGCGGGAGGGGTGGGCGAGCGTGCTGGACCAGCTCGCGCTCGCGGACTTCGTGGCCTGTGGGTCGTACGACCGCCATGTGCGGCGCATGCGGCAGCGGTACCGGCGCAGGCGTGACCGGCTGGTCGCCGCGCTCGCCGCGCAGGCGCCGCACATCGAGGTGACGGGCGTCGCGGCCGGGCTGCACGCGGTGCTGCGGCTGCCGTCCGGCACGGAGCGGTCGACGGTGAAGGCCGCGGCGTGGCAGGGCGTCGCCCTCGACGGTCTCGCCGCGTTCCGGCATCCGCGGAGTCCGACGGAAGCCGGCGACGGCCTGGTGGTGGGATACGCGGCCCCGGCCGAACACGCCTACGGAGCCGCGCTGGAGGCTCTGTGCGGGGTGCTGCCGCCGGGGTGAGACCCATCGGCCGGACAGGGGGCGGGGAGCGCGGCCTACGGCTTGCGCGCGACCGCCCCGTACCCCGGGATCACGCCGTCGTCCTGGCCCGGGACCGGCTCGCCCAGTTCGGGGTGCCACCGGTGGACGATCTCGACGCCGGGGTCGACCAGGTCGAGGCCCGTGAAGAAGCGGGCGAACTCCTCGCGGGAGCGCAGGGCGAGGGTGACGCCGGCGGCCTTGAGCTTCTCGACGGCCGCCGCCGACTCCTCGGGCGTGAAGTCGGCGGTGGCGTGGGTCATCATCAGGTGGCTGCCGGACGGCAGGGCGGACAGCAGCCGGGAGACGAGGGCGTGGGCCCCGTCCTGGTCGGGGATGAAGTGCAGCAGGGCGACCAGGGAGAGGGCGACCGGCCGGTCGAGGTCCAGGATCCGCCGGGCGCCCTCGATGATGGCGTCAGGGTCGCGGACATCGGCCTGGAGGTACTCGGTGACGCCCTCGGGGGTGCCGCGCAGCAGGGCCGCCGCGTGGGCGAGCACGATCGGGTCGTTGTCGCAGTAGACGACCCGGGCGTCGGGCGCGATCCGCTGGGCGACCTGGTGCAGGTTCGGCTCGGTGGGTATGCCGGTGCCGATGTCCAGGAACTGCCGTACGCCCTTTTGGGCCAGCCAGCGCGTGGCTCGGTGCATGAACGCGCGGTTGACCCGGGCCATCACCGGCACCCGGGGGTCGAGGGCCAGCATCTGCCGGCCCATGGCCTCGTCGACGGGGTAGTTGTCCTTGCCGCCGAGGTACCAGTCGTACATCCGCGCGGGGTGCGGCTTGCTGGTGTCGATCTCGATGGCCGTGGGGTCCTGCCCTGTCATGCGGCACTCCGTAAGCGTCGGACGCGATGAATGATCAACCTGGCATCACGGTAAGGAAGTTGCGTAACAAACAACACACGCCGGAATCAGGACAGCAGGAAGTCGGCCTCCCCCGCCTTGGCGCCCTCTATGAACGCGGTCATCTCGTCCGTGGTGTAGATCAGGGCCGGCCCGTCCGGGTCGGTCGACTGGCGTACGGCGATCCGTCCGTCGGCCAGCTTCATCGCCTCCAGGCAGTTTCCGCCGTTGCCGCCGCTCCAGGGCTTGTGCCACCCCTCGCTGCCCAACTCCCGCGCGGGCATGCCGTTGTAGACGCGTCCGCGCGGCTTGATGCGATCCATTCACAGCTCCTTGCGGAGATCCCGGAGGATCTCCTTCGTGCGTTGTGCCGTAGCGGCCTGCGCCGCCATGCGGTCCATGACCTCCAGGTGGGTCGCCACCTCGGTGCGCGCGTCGAGGTAGACGGCGCCGGTCAGGTACTCGCTGTAGACCATGTCCGGCAGTTCTGACATGGCAAATCGGAACAGCACGAAGGGCCCGTAGGTCCCCGGGTGCGGCCCGTTGGCGAACGGGGCGACCTGGAGCGTCACATGGGGCAGCTTCGTGGCCTGGAGCAACTTGTCGATCTGCGCGCGCATCACCTCCGGGCCGCCCACCGGGCGGCGCAGGGCGGTCTCGTCCATCACCACCCAGAAGCGGGGGGCGTCGGGACGGGTGAGCAGTTGCTGGCGTTGCATGCGCAGCGCGACGTGCCGCTCGATGTCCTCCGGGCTCGTCTGGCCGACGGCACCGGACTTGAGCACCGCGCGCGCGTAGTCCTCCGTCTGCAACAGGCCGGGGACGAAGTGCGGTTCGTAGGAGCGGATGAGGCTGGCCGCGCCCTCCAGGCTGACGTACATCGAGAACCAGCCCGGCAGGATGTCGTGGAACCGCTGCCACCAGCCGGGCTTGTTCGCCTCCTCGGCCAGCTGGACGAAGATCTCGGCCTCCTCGTCGGGGACGCCGTAGGCCTTCAGCAGCAGTTGCAGGTACGGGATTTTGAGGGAGACCTCGGCCATCTCCATGCGGCGGACGGTGGCGGGGGCGACGCGGAGGACGCGGGCGGCCTCCTCGCGCTTCAGTCCGGCGCGTTCCCGCAGGTCCAGCAGGCGCCGGCCGAGGACCACCTGGCCCACCGTCGGCGCGGACCGCGGTTCGCTCACGCTCCCACCTCCACCGAAAGTTTCCTGACAGCCCTGCGGCGCCATTCGAAGGTTCATTCGAAGACCGGGCCGGACCTCCGACGACTCCAATTGGCGCCGCGCGACGTGCTGTTGCCAGCAGTCTGCCACGAGCCCTGACCGAGTCACACAGCACTCTGCAATTTTCAGAGTGACTCTTGCCAAGTGTCCATGGCGGGGCGATAGTGGCAGGCGTGATTCCGTCCGCGCCTTTAGGAACAGACGCCGCCGCAGACCGTTCCGGTCTCGGCGCCGATGGGGGTTTCCCCGCGCGAGCCGGTTCGAGCGTGGGGGAGGCAGCGCCCTCCCAGGGGGGCACTGCCGAGCGCAGGTTCCGCTTCGAACTGGCCGCACATCCGGGTTCCGTCGCCCAGGCCAGACGCCTGACGCAGGCCCGGCTGTCCGGCTGGGCGGTGTGCGCGGACACCTGCGACAACGCTGCCCTGGTCATATCCGAGCTGGTCACCAACGCGATCGTGCACACCGCGAGCGGCCGGGTCGTGTGCGAACTGCACGACCACGACGACATGGTGCGCATAGCCGTACGCGACGAGGGCTGTGCTCCTGGCGAACCCCACCCGTCTCCGCAGCGACCTGACGAGGAGCACGGGAGGGGATTGCTTCTCGTCGACGCGCTGTGCCGGGCCTGGGGGGCCCAGGAGCACGGCCCCGGTCTGCTGGTCTGGGCCGAGCTGCCCCGCCGGAACGACACCGACGCCACCGACGCCCAGGACACCGCCGAGCCGCGCGACGACCTGGGCTGGGGTGCCCGCCCCAAGCCGGGCCGCCCGGACGACCCCGACCACGACCGGGCGACCGAGGCGAGTGGGCGGATGGCGCCGGATGCGACCGGGCGGGTGACGCCGCAGGAGCAGCGGGGGACGGCACCGGCGCGACACGGGGACATCGCACCCGGGGGGCTCCGGTACACGGCCTCGGGTGAGCACCCGGACACGGCGTCGGAGCACCGCCGCGACGCCGTACCGGGGCAGCGGCGGCGGGCCACCCAGCGGTACGGGCCGGACGCGGCTGGGCCGCAGGGGGCGGGGGTGCCCGGCGGGCACGGACCGGCGGCGCCGGGACCACAGGGGCGGGGGGAGCCGGAGCAGCACCCGTACGGGGCACCGGAATCGGATCTTCCCGGGGGGCGGACGTGAGCGGCGCCGGGCCGGCCGCCGGCAGCGGTGCCGGCCAGGAGCACGCCATGGGTCTGGACACCCTGGTACGGCTCCAGCGCCGGCGCGCCACCCCCGACCAGGCCCACCGGCTGTCCCTGCCGGACGGCATGACCGCTCCGCTCGGCTGCGACGCCGTGGCCGTGCCCGACCGCCTCGGCCCGCTCGTGGTACCCCGGCTTCCACGGGTCGGATGCGTGTACGCCGACGGCTCCCACTGGTGGTGGATCGTTCCGTCGGACTCCGACTACGCCCTGCCCTGGCCGTCCCCGGCCCTCTACGCCGCCGGTGCCCTGGTCACCGGCGCCACCGCCCGGCTCATCCATCGCCCCGAAGGCACGGTTCCGTACACCCCGCCGATCCCGCTGTACCTGGCCCTGTGCCGGGTGACGGGAACGGCTCCGGACTGGTCGCAGGCGGTCTCGGCCTAGCCCGCTGCCCCGGCCCGGCCACCCTCACCGCTCACTCCCCCGCCCGGCCACCACCCTCACCGCCCACTCCCCGGCCCGCGGGCCCGCCGCCCCCCGTCCAGGTCACACACGCCACCCAGCGCCCGCGCACCGCGCCGCTCACGCGGACCGTGCTTCCTCCGCGCCCCTCGTGCGTCTGCTCGCGCCCTGCCGAGCCGGGGTCCCCGGCCGGGATAGTGGCCGTTCCCCAGGGGTCGGGAGGTCACGGTGAGGAAGAAGCGGGATGCGGCCGAGCCGGTGGTGTCGGCGTCGGAACGGCTGCTGTTCGGCGGGCCGCTGCGGTACGACATGGGCTGGAACCAGCACGCGGACGCCTTCCTCGCGCTGACCTTCCGGGCGATGATGACCCGGCTGCCCGGCATGCTCGCGTCCAGTCTCCGGTTGGCCCGGCAGGCGGACGCGCGGGCCGCACGGGTGGTGCTGGCCGCCGAGGCGGGCCGGGGCGTGGCCCAGGCGGTGAGCCTGCTGGCCGTGAACAACGCGCTCGGCAAGCTGCTGACCGGCCCGGACATCGAGCAGCGGCTGCGCGCCGCCGCCCCCGCCCTGGTCGTGATGGCCGTCGTGACGCTGGTCGCCGCGCTGCTGCGGGCCGCCTCCGTCTACGCCACCGGGCGGCTGGAACCCAAGGTGGAGCGGGTGGCGACCGAGCTGTACCTGGAGCGTGCGGCGAACGTCGAGCTGGCCGCGATCGAGGACCACGCGTTCCACAAACTGCTGGACACGGCCCAGTACGGTGCCCGGTCCGCCCGGCACATGATCAGCTACAGCACCCGGGTGATCAACGCGATGATCTCGCTGGTCGCCGCGGCGGGCGTGCTCACCGTGCTGCATCCGGCGCTGCTGCCCCTGCTGGTCACCATGACCCTGCCCAGCGCCTGGAGCGCGCTGACCAACGCCCGGCGCCGCTACGAGTCCTTCCACACCTGGGTGCAGCACGCTCGGGCCGGTCAGCTGATCAGCAGCCTGCTCACCGAGCCGACCGCGGCCCCCGAGATCCGGGTGCACGGTGTGGGACCGTTCCTGCTGCGCCACTTCCGGTCCATGTCGGAGACCGCGGAGGCGGAGCAGGCCCGGCTGTCCCGGCTGGCCGCGCGGACGGGTCTGATCGCCGCGGCCTGGACGGGCCTGGCGACACTCGCCACGTACGCGACGCTGGGCACATTGCTGCTGACCGGCGCGATGGCCCTGGCGGTGGCCGGTACGGCGGTGATCGCGATCCGTACGGGCGCGGCGAGCCTGGACACGCTGGTGGTGGAGGTCAACCAGCTGCACGAGGAGGCTCTGTTCGTGGGCGATCTCCAGCGGCTGTACACCGCGGCGGCCGAGCGGGCCATCCCTGTGGGCGGGGAGCCGCTGCCCAAGGACCCGAAGGAGATCCGCTTCGAGAACGTCACCTTCAGTTACCCGCACGACGAGCCTCCGGCCGACCGGCACCCGGCCGGGGCACATGCGCCGGCTCCGCCTGCAACCGTCCCCGGTCCGGCCACAGAGCACCCGGCCGAAGAGGCCCCCTTGGGGAAGCACCCCGCCGAAGAGCACGCGACCGGCAAGCACCCCACCGGCGGGGTTCCGGCCGGCACCGCCCCCCGTCCCGCCCTCGACGACGTCACCCTGACCCTCCCCCTCGGCCGGATCATCGCGCTCGTCGGTGAGAACGGCTCGGGCAAGACCACGCTGGTCAAGCTGCTCGCGGGGCTGTACACGCCGGACCGGGGCCGGATCCTCTGGGACGGCGTCGACGCGGCGCGTGCCGACCGGAGGCTGCTCGCCGAACGCGTCGCGATGGTGGCCCAGGACTTCAAGCGCTGGCCGTTCACCGCCCGGGTGAACGTGGCCGTCGGACGCTCCACCGCGCCGATGACCGAGGAGCGGCTGGCCGCGTCGATCGCCGAGGCGGGCGCCGAGGACGTGGTGGCGGATCTGCCGCGCGGTCTGGACACCCTGCTGGCCCGGAACTTCAGCGGCGGCCACGAGCTGTCCGGGGGCCAGTGGCAGCGGCTCGGTATCGCCCGGGCGGCCTACCGGCGCGGGAGCATCCTGATCGTCGACGAGCCGACGGCGGCGCTGGACGCGCGGGCCGAGCTGGAGGTGTTCGAGAAGATCCGGGCGCTGGCGGGCGGCGGGCAGACGGTCGTCCTGATCACCCACCGGCTGGCCTCGGTCCGGCATGCCGACCTGGTGCACGTGCTGGAGCAGGGGCGCCTGGTGGAGTCCGGCACCCCGGAGGAGCTGCTGGCCAGGGGCGGTGTCTACGCGGAGCTGTACTCGCTCCAGGCGCAGCAGTTCACGGCGCGGGTGCCTGCCCCGAAGCCGGCCTGAGTCCACCGGACCGGCTGACTCGACCGGCTCACTCGACCGTCTCGCCGCCGCGGACGATCACCAGGAAGGTGTCCGTCGCGAGGTCCATGACGACCTCGGCGGGCAGGCCTTCGAGTCGCCGCGCGTGCGCGAACTCCTCCGCGGGCCAGGAGCCCCGCGGACCACCGGCGGGAAAGCGTTCGAGCACCGTTCGCCCGTTCACCATCTCGCACCTCCAGGAAAGCGTCGTACGTGTAGGAGTTAACGCCCTGGAGAAGGCGAAGGCCTCGGTCAGTGACGGGACTGAGACATTGTCGACACCTGGTCGGAGCGGACCGTGAGGATCCGTTCACCTTGTGACACGAACCGCACGCTCCGTATCAAGACCGGCACCGGCTGTGGACATCTGCACCGCCGGCATCAGTAGTCGTACTCGTCGTGGAGCCGGAGTACCTCGCTCCCGGCCGGGCCGCGGCCGAGCGCGGTCAGGTCGAGCAGGGCCGAGGTGGTGCCCAGTCCGTCCAGCCCGTCGTCGTACACGGAGTAGGTGTGGAACACCCGGTCGTGGTCGCGCAGGAAGCAGCTGAGGCCCGGGCGCTCGACCAGTTCGCCGCCCGACTCGACGGTGGCCTCGAAGTCACGGTTGAAGTCGCGGCTCACCTCTGGGCCGAAGGCGCGGCCGAGGTCGCCGCCGTCACCGCTGTGCGCCGAGGAGTACCAGGGCACGGCCCACCCCATCCGGGCCTTGAACGGCAGGATCCGGGTGAACGGTGCCCGGGAGACGGCCGCGAAGGAGGTGTTCTGTGCGCGCAGGTGGGCGAGGTGGCCGACCTGGTCCAGGAAGGCCGCGCAGCACGGGCAGCCGGTCTCCCACTCCGGGGCGAACATGAAGTGGTGGACGACGAGCTGGGCCCGTCCCTCGAAGAGGTCGAGCAGGGTGGCCTTGCCGTCGCCGCCCTCGAAGACGTACTCCGGGTCGACCTCGACCATGGGCAGCCGCCGCCGCTCGGCCCCGAGCGCCTCGCGCGCCCGTCTGACCGCCTCCTCCTTGCGCAGCAACTCCTCGCGCGCCGCGCGCCACTGCTCGCGAGAGACGATCTCCGGGTGTGACATGGGCCCTCCTGTCCGACGGTCGGTTCAGGGTGGTGACCGCCGTCGGCAGCGGAACTCATCGCGGGGGGCGGAACATTTTTCGGCCAAGTCCTGCCCGGCTTTCGGCCAGGTGCGGGCTCAGGTGTCGTACTCCTGGAGGCGTCGCCCGGGGTGGCGTGCGGTCAGCGCGGGCAGCCGGCCCGTCAGTTCCCGTACGACGGCGGGTACGTCGAGGGTGAGCAGTTCGCGTTCCCGCATCAGCACGCGGCCGTCGACGACGGTCGTGCGGACGTCGGCGGCGCGGGCGCTGTGCACGAGGGTGGCGGCGAGGTCGTGCACCGGCTGGGTGTGCGGGCCGGTGAGGTCGACGAGGACGATGTCGGCGCGCCGGCCGGGCGCGAGGGTGCCGGCCCGGTCGCCGAGCCCGACGGCCCGGGCGCTCTGGAGCGTGGCGTGGTGGAGGGCCTGGCGGGAGGTCAGCCAGCGTGGGTCGCCCTCCGTGGACTTCTGGATCAGCGACGTCAGCGCCATCGCCTCCCACACGTCGAGGGAGTTGTTCGAGGCGGCGCCGTCCGTGGCGAGGCCGACGGGGACGCCGGCCGCGCGCAGGCCCCGTACCGGAGTGGTCGTCGGCCAGGCGAACTTGAGGTAGCCGCGGGGCGCGGTGGCCACGGCCGTACGGCCGCCCGTGCGGGCCAGCAGCGGCAGGTCCCGTTCCAGGATTCCGGTGCCGTGGGCGATGAGGAGGTCGGTGTCGAGGAGTCCGGTGCGGTCGAGGACCTCGATGGGCGTGAGGCCGTGCCGGGCGAGGCTGGTGTCGGTCTGGTCGCGGTTCTCGGCGGCGTGGATGTGCACGGGCAGGCCGTGCGCACGGGCGAGTTCGGCGGTGGCGGTGAGGTCGGCGTCGGTGACGGTGTAGGGGGCGTGCGGGGCGAGGGCCGTGGTGATACGGCCGCCGGCGGCGCCGCGCAGGCGGAGCGCGAACTCCACTGACGCCTCCCTCGCCTGCGGCCCCTGGCTGGAGAAGTAGGCCGCGCCGAGGTGGGCGCGCAGCCCGCACTCGGCGACGACGGCGGCGACGGTGTCCATGTGGAAGTAGTGGTCGGCGAAGCAGGTCACCCCGCCCCGGATCATCTCGGCACAGGCCAGGCGCGCCCCCAACTCCACGTCCCGGGCGGTGAGGTTGGTCTCCACGGGCCAGACGACGTCGTTGAACCACTCCTCGGTCGGCAGGTCCTCGGCGAGGCCGCGCAGGGCCACCATCGGTGCGTGCGTATGGCAGTTGATCAGCCCGGGCAGCGCGACCTGCCCGCGCGCCTCGATCCGCGTGACGGCCGGCAGGTCCCGTACGGCGGCTGCCGTCGTCACCGCGTCGATCACGCCGTCGCGGACGACGATCGCGGCGTCCTGGCGGAATCCGATTCCTTCCCCGTCGTCCCCGTCCTGGTGGACGAGGACCGTGCAGTCGGTGAGGACCAGGTCGGCGGGGGCGGCGCCCGGGGGCCCAACGGCACTCATGAGTCCAACGTACGGCCCGGTCGTACCGCGATGTGAGCCGAACCACGCATCCGGGTCACAGCTCTCGCGCGCGGCGCGCGGGGCGCGCACCCTGGCCTCATCACGGCCCGTACGCGGCCCCGTGTCCCTGTCCGGGGCCCCTTTTGCCCGGGTGCCCCTGTCCGCGGCCTCGAAAGGAGCCCGGCATGCTCCTCGGCACCTGGAACCTGGAGAACCTCTACCGCCCCGGCGGCCCGTACGGCCCCCGCGACAAGGCCGCCTACGAGGCGAAACTCGCCGCGCTGGCGAGCGTGATCACCGCCCTCGACCCGCTGCTGCTCGGCGTCCAGGAGGTCGGCGACCCGGACGCGCTCGCCGACCTGACGGGGCTGCTGGGCGGCGACTGGCACACGGCCCTGTCCGCGCATCCCGACGGGCGCGGGATACGGGTCGGCTTCCTCGGCCGTACCGAGCTGCGCGTGGTCGCCGACACCGCCGGCTTCCCGGCGCCGCTGCGCCCGGTGCAGTCGGACGATGCCGGTGCGACGGAGGCGGCGGCCGGCCGGGGTTTCCTGGCGGTGGCGGCGGACACCGGGGCGGGTGAGCTGACGGTGGCGGTCGCGCACCTGAAGTCCAAGCTGCTCAGCTATCCCGGCAACCGCTTCTTCCCCCACGACGAGGGCGAACGGGCGCGCTACGGGGCGTACGCCCTCTACCGCCGCGCCGCCGAGGCCACCGCCCTGCGGGCCCTCGCGGACGAGCTGCTGGCCGGCGAGGGCCGGGCCCGGGACGTGGCCGTACTCGGTGACCTCAACGACGAGGTGACGGCCGCCACCACACAGCTCCTGCTCGGCCCGCCCGGCTCCGAGTTCGGCACCCCCGGGTACGACCACCCGGACCAGGGCGACGCGGTACGGCTGTGGGACGTGGCCCCGCTGATACCGGCCGACCGCCGCTACTCGCGGATCGACTCCGGGCGCCGCGAGCTGATCGACCATGTGCTGGTCAGCCACCATCTGGCCCACCGGGTCACGGAGGCGGGCACCGGCCTGCCCACCGACCCGCCGCCCCACCTGCCGTCGGTCGGCCCGGACCCGGCGCAGCGCCGGGACACACCCGGCTCGGACCACGCACCGGTGTGGATACGGGTGGCCTAGGAATCCGAACGCAAGACCCTGGCCGGCCCGGCGGGCACGGCTAGGCGGCAGCCGTCTCGGGCGCCGGTGCCCGCATCCCCCGCCGCTCCAGCTCCCCCAGCGCCTCGTGGAGCCGGCGCACGTGCCGGGGGGTGAGCCGGCCGGTCACGTCCAGGTGCACGGCGCAGGCCGTGGTGGTGTCCACGAGCCGTTCCAGCACCTCGGCGACGGCATCCGTGCCCTCGGTGTGCCGGGCGAGGGCGGGCAGTTCGGCGGCGGCGAGGGCGATGGCGGTCCGGGCCTCGGCGAGGGTCCGGTAGGCCTCCCGGCGCAGCGCCCACCGCTCGGCGCGGTCGCCGGACTCGCCGAGGACGTGCAGGAGGTAGGCGTCGGCGGCGCTGCCGGCCGCCGCGAGCCGGGCCCGCACCCCGCCGCCCCGCTCCCCCGGCATCGGCAGGTGTCCCACGACCAGCACGAGTGCGCAGGCCAGCAGGGTCTCGCCGATCCGGCTGACCGAGGCCTGCGGCTCCCCGCCGGCCATGACCAGGGCGAGGACGAGGACGGTGACGACGGCGGTGAGCGCCGCGAAGTGCCGGGTGGCGACCGGTATGAGCGCGCCGCAGACCGCCACCAGCGCGACCAGCCCGGCCGGGCGGGGCAGCAGCGCGGCGAGACCGGCGAACGCCAGGGCGCCGAGCACGGTCCCCGCGGCCCGGCACAGCACCCGTGAGGCGAGCGGGCCGAGGTCGGGCTTGACGAGGAAGACGGTGGTGGCGGGCAGCCAGTACCAGTGCTCGTGGTGTCCGTGCCAGCGCGCGTGGTGCAGGGCCTGGGCGATGGCGGCGCTGGCGCCGAAGCAGAGGGCGACGCGCAGCCCGTACTCGCGTCCGCCGGTGCCCAGCGCGGCCCGCAGGGCGTGCCGGAAGCCACGCCGGCGGCCGAACAGCCCGCGGTGGGCGCCCTCTCCCCGGTCGAAGGCGTCGGCGGCGCGCAACAGGGCGTCGTCCAGGGCGCGCAGGGCGGGGGCCG
>NZ_JBEXKG010000197.1:0-11896 GCF_040609555.1 Streptomyces sp. NPDC004658 | reverse complement strand
GTGCAGGACGGCGCCGTCGAGCGCGGCGGCGGCCGCCGCCGCGACGTCCACGGCGTCCATCTGCCGCTGCAGGTCCGGCTGGGGCACCGCGGAGCGCCTGGGGCGCCCGCGGCGCTGCGAGAGCGCATCCTCCTCGGCGCTGTCGGGGTCGTACGCCTGCGGGGCGGCGGAGCGTCTGCGGGGGCGCGCGGACTGCGTCTCGCGCCACTCCTCGTCGTAGTACTCCTCCCCGAACCGGTCCTCCTCCGGGTCGCGCAGCACGCCCAGGTGCACACCGAGCGTCCGCAGCCGCTGCGGGATGGCGTTGACCGGGGTGGCGGTCACCACGAGCAGCCCGAAGACGGTCAGCAGCACCAGCAGCGGTACGGCGAGCACCTCGGTCATGGTGTACGTCAGCGGGGTGGCCGCCGCCCAGCCGATGAGGCCGCCGGCGTCCCTTATGCCCTGCATGCCGTCGCTGCGGGCGGGCGAGCCGCAGGCGATGTGGACCTGGCCGAGCACGCCGACGACGAGCGCGGACAGGCCGATCACGATCCGTCCGTTGGCCTCCGGCTGTTCCGGGTGCCGGATGAACCGTACGGCGATCACCGCGAGCAGTATCGGCACCAGCAGGTCGAGCCGGCCGAAGGCGCCGGTGACCAGGATCTCGACCAGGTCGCCGACGGGTCCGCGCAGATCCGCCCAGGTGCCGGCGGCGACGATCAGGGCGATGCCGAGCAGCAGCAGCGCGATGCCGTCCTTGCGGTGGGCCGGGTCGAGGTTCTTCGCGCCCTGCCCTATGCCGCGGAAGACCGCGCCGACGGCGTGCGCCAGGCCGAGCCAGAGGGCCCGCACGAGCCGGTACAGGCCCCCGGTGGGGCTGGGCGCCGGCCTCGCGGGCGCGGCCTTCTTCGCCGGGGCCTTCCTGGCGGGCGCCTTCTTGACCGGAGGTTTCTTCGGGGCGGCCTTCTTCGCCGGAGCCTTCGCGGGAGCCGCCGCCTTCTTGGCGGGCTGCTTCTTGGCTGCGGAGGGACGTGAGGCCATGGTGTGAGGTTACCGGGGGAGACGACAGCGGACACGTGTGCCCACAGCTTCACCCGTTCGTGTCGTGCCCTTGGGGGACCGGAACTGACGCACACTCATCCACGACCGCGGCCCCGGCGTGCGTCGGTTCAGCGCGGGCGTCGACCCTGTCCGCGGGTCAGTTCTGCCCGCGGGTCAGTTCTGCCCGCGGGTCAGTTCTGCGAGGGCACCGAGGCGCCGGCGCCGCCCGTGCCCGGCTCCAGAGCGTCGAGCGCGCGGCGCAACCCGGTGAGCTTGCGCTCCAGATGGGCCGCCGTGGCCACCGCAGCCGCGTCCGCGGAGTCGTCGTCCAACTGCTTGGACAGGGCCTCCGCCTGCTCCTCGACGGCCGCGAGCCGCGCGGACAGCTCGGCGAGGAGCCCGGCCGACTCCTTGCCCGCGGCCCCGCCCTTGCCACCGCCCTCCAACTGGAGCCGCAGCAGCGCCGCCTGCTCCCGCAGCTGGCAGTTCTTCATGTACAGCTCGACGAAGACCGAGACCTTCGCGCGCAGCACCCACGGGTCGAACGGCTTGCTGATGTAGTCCACCGCGCCCGCCGCGTACCCCCGGAAGGTGTGGTGCGGGCCGTGGTTGATCGCCGTGAGGAAGATGATCGGGATGTCCCGGGTGCGCTCGCGCCGCTTGATGTGCGCGGCGGTCTCGAACCCGTCCATGCCCGGCATCTGGACGTCCAGCAGAATGACCGCGAAATCGTCCGTGAGCAGTGCTTTGAGCGCTTCCTCCCCGCTCGATGCCCGCACCAGCGTCTGATCGAGCGCAGAGAGGATGGCCTCCAGCGCCAGCAGATTCTCCGGCCGGTCATCGACCAGGAGGATCTTGGCCTTCTGCACCATGGCCCGCCCTCCTCGCCCCGGCGGTACACCGGGCGCCGCCCCAGGGGACGACTCCCTTTCGCCGCCCGTCCTTGTGCCGGTCATCGTAGCCGCACCCCGCCCGTCGCCACACCCTGTCACCGCGATGTCACTGTGCACATAGGGGAAACGCGGCGGGGCCCGGGATGGTTCCCGGAATCCGGGGTTCCCGCGCCTACCCGGCCTTCATCATGCAGCAACTCCCCGCGTCCGCCGCAGGTTCCCCGCACGTTCACCGCACACCCGTCCGATCCGCTCACCATGGTCACCCCGAGATCACTTCGCGGTCATCCACTGCCGCATCACCGACAGCAGGTGATCAGGGTCGACCGGCTTGGTGACGTAGTCGGAGGCACCCGACTCGATCGCCTTCTCCCGGTCGCCCTTCATCGCCTTCGCGGTCAGCGCGATGATCGGCAGGCCCGCGAACTGCGGCATCCTGCGGATCGCCGTGGTCGTCGCGTACCCGTCCATCTCGGGCATCATGATGTCCATCAGGACGACCGCCACGTCGTCGTGCTGCTCCAGCACCTCGATGCCCTCGCGGCCGTTCTCCGCGTACAGCACCGACAGCCCGTGCTGCTCCAGGACGCTGGTCAGCGCGAACACGTTGCGGATGTCGTCGTCGACGATCAGCACCTTCTCGCCGCCGAACCGCACCGCGCGGCCCTGCTGCGGCGCGTGCTCCTGCTCCGGCACCGCCGTCCACTGCTCGGGCCGCTGCCCGTCCTCCGGCAGGCTCCGCCGCCGGCGCCGGAACAGCGCCGCCGGGCCGTTCTGCGTCTCCCGGTACGACTTCACCTCGGCCGGCGTCTCGATCTCCACCGCGGACAGCTCCGAGGACCGGTGCGCCTCGGTGGCGGCGACCAGGTCGCCGGCCTCCAGCGCGGGCACCGACTGCTGGTAGCCCTGCGGCGGCAGCTCGCTCGGGTGCAGCGGCAGGTACAGCGTGAACGTCGAGCCGCGGCCCGGTTCGCTCTGCGCGTGGATCTCACCGCCGAGCAGCTGCGCGATCTCCCGCGAGATCGACAGGCCCAGGCCGGTACCGCCGTACTTGCGGCTCGTGGTGCCGTCCGCCTGCTTGAACGCCTCGAAGATCACCCGCATCTTGCTGGCCGCGATGCCGATACCGGTGTCGGTCACCGAGAACGCGATCAGCTCGCCGTCCGGATCGCGCAGCGAACCGGCCTCCAGCAGCTGCTCCCGGATGGACTGCGGCACACTCATGCCGGCGGGCCGGATCACCAGCTCCACCGACCCGGAGTCGGTGAACTTCACCGCGTTGGACAGCAGGTTGCGCAGCACCTGCAACAGCCGCTGCTCGTCGGTGTGCAGGGTCGCCGGCAGCTCCGGGGAGACCCGTACGGACAGGTCCAGGCCCTTCTCCGCGGTCAGCGGCCGGAAGGTGGCCTCGACGTAGTCCACGAGCTGCACGAGCGCGATCCGCGTCGGCGAGACGTCCATCTTGCCCGCCTCGACCTTCGACAGGTCCAGGATGTCGTTGATCAGCTGGAGCAGGTCGGAGCCGGCGCCGTGGATGGTCTCGGCGAACTCCACCTGCTTCGGCGAGAGGTTGCCCTCGGCGTTGTCGGCGAGCAGCTTCGCCAGGATCAGCAGCGAGTTGAGCGGGGTGCGCAGCTCGTGCGACATGTTGGCGAGGAACTCGCTCTTGTAGCGCATCGACACCGCGAGCTGCTCGGCACGCTCCTCCAGGACCTGCCGGGCCTCCTCGATCTCGGTGTTCTTCACCTCGATGTCCCGGTTCTGCCGGGCCAGCAGCTCGGCCTTCTCCTCCAGTTCGGCGTTGGAGGCCTGGAGCGCCTTCTGCCGGTTCTCCAGCTCGGCCGACCGCTCCCGCAGCTGCTCGGTCAGCTCCTGCGACTGCTTGAGCAGCTGTTCGGTCTTGGTGTTGACCGAGATCGTGTTGACGCTGGTCGCGATCATCTCGGCGATCTGGTTGAGGAAGTCCTTCTGAATCTGCGTGAACGGCGTGAAGGACGCCAGCTCGATCACACCGAGCACCTTGCCCTCGAACAGCACCGGCAACACGATGACCTGCGCGGGCGGCGCCTCGCCGAGCCCGGAGGAGATCTTCAGGTAGCCGCTCGGCGCGTCCGAGACCAGGATCGTGCGCTTCTCCTGCGCCGCCGTGCCGACCAGCGCCTCACCGGGCCGGAACGACGTCGGCATGGAACCCATCGAGTAGCCGTACGAGCCGAGCATCCGCAGCTCGTAGTCGTCCTCGCCGTTGCCGACGCCCTTGCCCTCCATGAGCGGCATCGCCACGAAGAACGCGCCGTGCTGCGCCGACACCACCGGCGTCAGCTCGCTCATGATCAGCGAGGCCACGTCCTCCAGGTCCCGGCGGCCCTGCATGAGGGCGGAGATCCGGGCCAGGTTGCCCTTGAGCCAGTCCTGCTCCTTGTTGGCGATCGTGGTGTCGCGCAGGTTGGCGATCATCTTGTTGATGTAGTCCTGGAGCTCCTGGATCTCGCCGGACGCGTCCACGTCGATCTTCAGGTTCAGGTCGCCGCGGGTCACCGCGGTCGCCACGCGCGCGATGGCCCGCACCTGCCGGGTCAGGTTCCCGGCCATCTCGTTCACGGACTCGGTGAGGTCCCGCCAGGTGCCGTCGACGTCACGCACGCGTGCCTGACCGCCGAGCTGGCCTTCCGTGCCCACCTCACGGGCCACCCGGGTGACCTCCTCGGCGAAGCTGGACAGCTGGTCGACCATCGTGTTGATCGTCGTCTTCAGCTCCAGGATCTCCCCGCGGGCGTCGATGTCGATCTTCTTCGTCAGGTCACCCTTGGCGATGGCCGTGGTGACCATGGCGATGTTGCGCACCTGACCGGTCAGGTTGGACGCCATCTGGTTCACCGACTCGGTGAGGTCCTTCCAGGTGCCGGCGACACCGGGCACGTGCGCCTGACCGCCGAGGATGCCGTCCGTGCCCACCTCGCGGGCCACCTTGGTGACCTGGTCGGCGAACGAACTCAGCGTCTTCACCATGGTGTTGATGGTGTCGGCGAGCTGCGCGACCTCACCGCGCGCCTCGATCGTCACCTGCCGCGTCAGGTCACCGTTGGCGACGGCCGCGGCCACCTGGGAGATGTTCCGCACCTGCATGGTCAGGTTGTTGGCCATCAGGTTGACGTTGTTGCTGAGGTCCTTCCAGATGCCCGTGACGCCCGGTACGTGCGCCTGACCGCCCAGGATGCCCTCGGTGCCCACCTCGCGGGCCACCCGGGTCACCTGCTCGGCGAAACTCGACAGCTGGTCCACCATCGTGTTGACCGTCGTGACGAGCTCAAGGATCTCGCCCTTCGCGTCGACGGTGATCTTCTTCGACAGGTCGCCCTTGGCGACCGCCGTCGTCACCTCGGCGATGTTGCGCACCTGGATCGTCAGGTTGTTCGCCATGAAGTTCACGGACTGCGTGAGGTCCTTCCAGGTGCCGGAGACACCCTGCACCTCGGCCTGACCGCCGAGCATGCCCTCCGTGCCCACCTCGCGGGCCACCCGCGTGACCTCCTGGGCGAACGACGACAGCTGGTCGACCATCGTGTTCAGGGTGTTCTTCAGCTCCAGGATCTCGCCGCGCGCGTCCACGGTGATCTTCTGGGACAGGTCACCGCGCGCCACCGCGGTGGCGACCTGCGCGATGTTGCGCACCTGGGCCGTGAGGTTGCCGGCCATGCCGTTCACGGAGTCGGTCAGGTCCCGCCACACACCGGCCACACCGGGCACCTGCGCCTGCCCACCCAGGCGGCCCTCCGTACCCACGTCCCGCGCGACCCGGGTCACCTGGTCGGCGAAGGCGGACAGCTGGTCGACCATCGTGTTGATGGTGTTCTTCAGCTCGAGGATCTCGCCGCGCGCGTCGACGTCGATCTTCTGCGACAGGTCACCGCGCGCCACGGCCGTCGTCACCTGGGCGATCTGCCGCACCTGGGACGTCAGGTTGCCGGCCATGAAGTTGACGGAGTCCGTCAGCTCCTTCCACGTACCGGAGACGCCGTCCACCCGGGCCTGACCGCCCAGCCGGCCCTCCGTACCCACGTCCCGGGCCATCCGCGTGACCTGGTCGGCGAAGCTCGACAGCTGGTCCACCATCGTGTTCACGGTGTTCTTCAGCTGGAGCATCTCACCGGACACGTCCACGGTGACCTTCTGCGACAGGTCGCCGTTGGCCACCGCCGTGGTCACCTGGGCGATGTTGCGCACCTGCCCGGTGAGGTTGCGGAACGCGGTGTTGACGGAGTCCGTCAGGTCCTTCCACGTCCCCGCCGCGCCCGGCACCTGCGCCTGACCGCCCAGCTCACCCTCGACACCGATCTCCCGGGCGACCCGCGTCACCTCGGCACCGAACGCCGACAGCTGGTCCACCATGCCGTTGACGGTGTTCTTCAGCTCCAGCATCTCGCCGGCCACGTCGACGGTGACCTTCTGCGACAGGTCGCCGCTGGCCACCGCGGTCGTCACCGCGGCGATGTCCCGCACCTGCGTGGTCAGGTTCCGGAACACCGTGTTGACGGAGTCCGTCAGGTCCTTCCACGTCCCCGCCGCGCCCGGCACGTTCGCCTGACCGCCGAGCCTGCCCTCCGCGCCGACCTCGTTCGCCACGCGCGTGACCTCGTCCGCGAAGATCCGCAGCGTCTCGGTCATCTGGTTGATCGTCTCGGCGAGCTGAGCGACCTCACCGCGCGCCGGCACCGTCACCTTCTGCGACAGGTCACCGTTGGCGACGGCGGTCGTCACCTGGGAGATCCCCCGCACCTGCGCGGTCAGGTTGCCCGCCATCGTGTTGACGGAGTCCGTCAGCTCCTTCCACACGCCGGCCACCTCGGGCACCTGTGCCCGGCCGCCCAGGATGCCCTCGGTGCCCACCTCCCGGGCCACCCGCGTGACCTCGGACGAGAAGGCCGAGAGCTGGTCCACCATCGTGTTGACGGTGTTCTTCAGCTCCAGCATCTCGCCGGCGACATGGACGGTCACCTTCCGCGACAGGTCGCCCTTGGCGACCGCCGTCGTCACCAGGGCGATGTCCCGCACCTGCGCCGTCAGCCGGTCCGCCATGGTGTTGACGGACTCGGTCAGGTCCTTCCACGAACCGGACATACCGCGCACCCGGGCCTGCCCGCCGAGCTTGCCCTCGGTGCCGACCTCGCTGGCCACGCGCGTGACCTCGTCCGTGAACGTCGACAACTGGTCGACCAGGTTGTTGACGGTACGGCCGACCTTCAGGAACTCGCCCCGCAGCGGATGTCCCGTGCCGCCGTCCGGCGCCTGCGTCCGCAACTCCATCCGCGGCGACAGATCGCCCTCGGCGACCGCCGTGAGCACCCGGCTGACCTCCGAGACGGGCCAGACCAGGTCGTCCACCAGCGCGTTGGAGTTGTCGATGGCCGTCGCCCAGGAGCCCTCACAGGCCCCCGTCTCCAGCCGCTCCGTGAGTTTTCCCTCACGTCCCACCATGCGCCGCACCCGCGACAGCTCACCGGTCAGATGCAGGTTCCGGTCGGCCACCTCGTTGAAGACGGCCGCGATCTCCGACATCACGCCGTCCCCGGAGACCGTCAGCCGCTTGCGGAAGTTCCCGTCCCGCATCGACACGAGAGCCGCCAGCAGCCGGTTCAGGGCAGCCGTGTCCACCGTGGTGGTGCCGCCGCTCCTGCCCAGGGACGATTCGCCTTTCGCGCGCGTCTTCGTGCCTCGCGTCGCCGCGCCAGACTCCACTGTGTCCCTCCCGGAGGGGTAGACCGTTCCTGCTGTGCTCGGCCGCTTCGGCCCGGCCTGCCGGTCCTCGGCATACCGGTTACTTCCGCGTACCGGTTACTGCTGCGTATTTCTGCCAGACGAGATCCGGCCACACCAGGGGCTGCTGCCCGCCGTACACGGAACGCACGCAGCCCGACCCGACCTTCGTCAGAAGCTTGCCCAGTGTTTCACCCCGGCCGAACCAGGCCATAACAGTTCGGCAGCTTCGCACATCGTCCGCACACCCTGGGGGCGTAAACACCGGCGACCGGCATCCGCTCGGACCGCGAAGGTAAGTAACCTTGCATGCGGCTGTCCAGCCGCACCGGTCCGACCGGTCTGGGCGGTGGCACGAGTACGAGCGGGCATCGGAGGGGCGGCCGGACACCATGACCACCGGACTGATCCCCGGGGCACAGCCCCCGGAGCCACAGCCGACGGGCGAGCTGATGCCGCAGCAGCGGAGCGAGCCGGCCGGCCACGCAGCCCTGCATGTAGACAACCGGCCGAGGAGTTCTGTGATCACCGCGCGCGCGGCTGCCAGTTTCGAGCCCGTCGGACGATCGGTCGCGACCGCCCGGTCCTTCGTCCGCGACACCCTCCAGGGCTGGGGGTTCGCCGACATCGTCGACGACGCCGTCGTCCTCACCAGCGAGCTGGTGACCAACGCCGTCGTCCACGCGGGCACGCACGCCGAGGTGCTGTGCCTGCGCGCCGAGGACGGCGTGCGCATCGAGGTCTCCGACCGCTACCCGGAACGCGAGGTGCCGCTCCAGAGCTCCGCCGTCGCCATGAGCAGCCCCGACCGGGAGGGCGGCCGCGGCCTCCAGCTCTGCGCCGCCCTGGCCGCCCGCTGGGGCGTGGACTACACCCCCACCCACAAGAACGTGTGGTTCCAGCTCAACCTGCCCGAACGCCCGGTCGGCACCCGCACCGCCGGCCCGGCGCTGCCCGCCGACCTCCTCCCGCTGGCCGACGGCCGCGTACGCGTCGCCGTGCTCCAGGTCGACCGGAAGGGCAACATCAGCGCCTGGAACGAGGACGCCGAGGAACTCTTCGGCTACCCGGCGTCCGACGTCGTCGGCAAGCCCCTCACCGACCTCGCCGCCTGGCCGCACACCCCGGGCACCGGCACCGGCATCGCCGAGGCCCTCCGGCTCTCCCGCTGGGAGGGCACCTACGGCATCCGCGGCGCCGACGGCCGCGTGGCCCGGGTGTACGCCTCCCACCTCAGGGTCCGCGACACCGGCGGCGAACCCTCCACGGTCTGCCTCCTCGTCCGCGACCACGAGCGCGCCGTCCTGCAGACCCCGTCCCGCGTCCCGGCCACCGATCCGGCCCCGTCCGCCGACGGGCAGAGCACCGACCCCTTCGAGGTGTTCATCGGCTCCCCCGCCCCGGACGACCTCGACGGCCTCCTCCAGCGCACGGTCGAACGCGCCCGCGACATGCTCGACGGCGACTCCGCGTTCCTCCTGCTCGCCACCGACGACGAGACCGAACTGGAGGTCCGCGCCTCCACCGGCCTGCCCTCGGCCCGCCAGCGCTTCGCGCGCGTGCCCGTCGAGGCGGGCCCCGGACGCTACGGCTCCGCCCGCATGCCCGCCGTCCACGACGACCTCGCCGCCGTCCCCGGGGCCGTACCGCTGCTCGCCGGGACCGGCATGCGCTCCGTCGTCACCGTCCCGCTCAAGGTCGAGGGCCGCCTCACCGGCTCCCTCGGCGTCGCCGCGGAGGCACCCGGCCGGTACTCCAACGAGGAGGCGCTGCGCCTGCAGTTCGCCGCCGACCGCATCGCCCTGGCCGTCGAGTCGGCCCGCCTCGGCGAACTGGAACGGCTGCGCCGCGGCTCCCTGAGCTTCCTGGTCGAGGCCTCCGACCTGCTGGCCGGCACCCTGGACCGCGACCAGACCCTCGCCCTGATGGCCCAGATGACGGTCCCGACCCTCGCCACCTGGTGCGCGGTCTACACGATCGCCGACCAGGCCTCCGAGCCGTACCTGTCGTACGTCCTGCACGAGGACGAGGAACTGATCGACGGCATCAAGTCGTTGCTGTCGAAGGTCCCCCCACCGGACCCGGTGCCGACGCCCGGCGCCCGCGTGTGGACGACCCCCGGCGAGGTCGCCCACCAGGCCGCCCTGCGCACCTCCATGCGCAGCCTGGGCCTGGCCGGCGGCCCCACCCACCAGGTGGCCTCCGGCATCGGCCCGACGCTCGCCACGGCGTCCGCGGTCGGCGGCGAGACGGTCGTCCTGCCGCTCGTCGCGCGCAACCGCGTCATCGGCATGCTGACCCTCGGCAAGCCCACCGACGAGCACTTCCGCCAGGAAATCCTGGAACTCGCCGAGGACTTGAGCCGCCGGGCCGCCCTCGCCCTGGACAACGCCCGCCTGTACTCGGAGCGCACGGCCATCAGCCAGTCCCTCCAGCGCAGCCTGCTCCCGCCGGGCCTGCCGCAGATCGACGGCGTCGAGGTCGAGGTCATCTACCGCGCGGCCGGCGAGGGCAACGAGGTCGGCGGCGACTTCTACGACCTCTTCCCCATCGGCGACGGCGCGTACGGCTTCGCCATCGGCGACGTCTGCGGTACGGGACCCAACGCGGCGGCGGTCACCGGCCTGGCCCGGCACGCCCTGCGCCTGCTGGCCCGCGAGGGCCTGTCCGGCCCGGCCGTGCTGGAGCGCCTGAACTCCGCGATCCTCGACGAGGGCGACCGCAGCCGCTTCCTGACCCTCCTCTACGGCGAGATGCGCCCGCAGGAGGACGGCAGCGCCGAGCTGAAGGTGGTCTGCGCCGGCCACCCGCTTCCGCTGCGCCTGCGCCAGGACGGCACGGTGACCGCCGCGGCCGAACCCCAGCCGCTGCTCGGCGTCATCGAGGACCTGGAGCTGTACGAGGAGAGGGTCACCCTCGACCCGGGTGACGTGCTGCTCTGCGTCACGGACGGCGTCACCGAGCGCCGGGAGGGCTCGCGCATGCTGGGCGACGACGGTCTCGCCGACGTCCTCACGACGTGCACGGGCCTGACGGCGGGCGCGGTCGCGGCACGCATCATGCGCGCGGTGGAGCGTTTCGCCTCCGACGCCCCGTCCGACGACATGGCGATTCTGGCGATGCGGGTCCCGGGAATCCACAAGGAGGCCTGAGAAGCACGAAAAAGCCCCACCCTCGCGGGTGGGGCTTTTTTGCCGGAGCCCCCAAACGGAATCGAACCGTTGACCTTCTCCTTACCATGGAGACGCTCTGCCGACTGAGCTATAGGGGCCTGTCGTTTTCGAGGTTTCCCTCGCGGCGACGAAGAAACTGTACCCCGAGCAGGCCCGAGTTCCCAAATTTCGTGCGGTGCCCGGTCAGAAGGCGGGCTGAAGCAGACCGCCCAGGGCGTTGCAGGCGGTCACGATGCGGTGCATCTCCCGCTTGGTGAGCCCGGCGTCCACGGGCAGGGCGAGCGTCTCGTCGGCGGCCAGTTCGGTCTGCGGCAACGACACGCACCGACGGAACTCCGGCAGCCGGTGCACGGGCGTCTTCACCGGCACCCGGCACTCGACTCCCTTGGCCCGCACGGCCCGTGCGAAGGCGTCCCGGTCCGGCCGGCCGTTGCCCGGCACCCGCACGACGTACTGCTGGTAGGTGTGCCCGTCCCCGCCGTCCGGTGTCCGTACGCCCTTCAGCTTGGCGTCGAGGTAGGCGGCCCGCTGCCTGCGCTGGGCTATCTCGTCGTACGGCGCCTCGGACTCCCCCTGCTCCAGCACCAGCAGGCCGTGCCGCTGCCCGAGCGCGTGCAACCGCCCGATGTCGGCCCGCCGTCCGAAGCGGTGCACGACAACGACCGCGGCCGTGCGGGAGGTTACGACCGCGTCGACCGCCTCGGGGTCGAGGCAGTAGGTGGCGGGATCTATGTCCGCGAACACCGGGAGCGCGCCCGTCAGGGTCACGGCCTCGGCGACCTCGACGTTCCCGAAGGCCGGCACGACGACCTCGTCACCGGAGCCTACGCCGGCGGCCCTGAGCATTGCTGCAGTTCCCATGCCAGGGATGCTGGGCTCGCAACGTGAACGACACGTTACGCACAACAGAAAAAGGCCGGACCCCGAACCGAAGTTCAGGATCCGACCTTTTCACAATTTGTTCGGCGGCGTCCTACTCTCCCACAGGGTCCCCCCTGCAGTACCATCGGCGCTGTGAGGCTTAGCTTCCGGGTTCGGAATGTAACCGGGCGT
>NZ_JBEXKG010000196.1:10691-12107 GCF_040609555.1 Streptomyces sp. NPDC004658 | reverse complement strand
TGCGCATGTTCGGCCTCTCCGAGCAGAGCCTGCGCGGCCGGCGCGTCCAGGACTGGGTCCACCCCGAGGACGCCCCGCAGACCTGGCGGCTCTACCACCGGGGCCGGGCGGCCCGGCTCGACGTGCGCAGGGGCACGCCGGTCGGTACCGAGAAGCGCGGTGGTGACCAGGTCCTCCCAGGAGGGGACCCGGGTCTGCGGGGAGGCCGCCGCGGCCGGTGAGGGGTGTGCGGAGGGGCCGACGGTGTGGTCGACCGAGTGGTCGGCGGTGCGCGCCGAACTCTGCCGGGACTGCCCCGGATCGGCCGCGTCCCCGTCGGCTCGTGTCCCGTCGCCGGGCGGTGCACCGTTCATCGTGTTCCCTTCCCCTCTTTCCTTCCTTCTTCCTTCCTGCCTCGTTCGCCCGCCGGGATCAGCACAGCGGCACCGCCTCGCCCTCTCCCCGCGCCCAGGCCGTGAGCGGGGTGAAGCCGCGGTGGCCGCACTCGCCGAAGACCGTGACGGGGGCGCCGCCGGACAGCGCGACCAGCCGCCACAGGCCGGGACGGCCGCGGGCGGCCCGGGTCACCGGCAGGGCCGTGTCCGTCTCGGCGTCGGCCAGTTGCCATTCCTCGCCGTCCGGGACCGGTGTCACCCGGTCCAGGGTCACGGGGACCGCGTCCAGCCACGGGTCGTCGCGCAGGGCGTCGCCGTACCGGGCCACCGCCTCGGCCGTCGTGACGCCCGGGGGACGGAAGGCGGCCGGGGCCGGCGGGGCGAACCGCTCGCCCAGGGCGGCCCGGGACCGGCCGGAACCCGGGTACGCCGTCAGCTCCGCCTCCAGGACGAGGCCCACCGGCAGCGACAGCTCCGGCGCCCGGCCCGCCGCGCCGTAGGACAGCAGCAGCCGGGTACCGCCGGACTCGGCGCCGTGCAGCCATATCCGGCGCGTCGTCAGTTTCGGGTCCACCGTGTCGTACTGGGCGAGGACCAGCCAGCGGTCGCGCAGCGGCGGGCCGTCCGGAGTGCCGGGCAGGCCGACCCGGGAGCGGACCGTGGCCGCGAGGCCGTCCGGCAGCCGGTCGCGGTGCAGCCAGCCCTGGTCGAGCAGGTGCAGCAGCGCGCACTCCTCCAGCAGCCGCCCCGGCCAGCCCGCGCCGGACGCCGGGATCGCCCCCAGTTCCCGGACGCGCGCGGCCAGTCCCGGCGCCTGGGCGTCGACCATGCGGGCCGCCGTCTCGTCCCACAGGCCGTACCCCGCCTGTCCGGCCGCCGCCAGACCGCCGCGCAGCAGGTCGGCCAGACGCTGCTCCAGCTCGCTCGCGCCCGCCGTGACCCGCTCGGCGCGGCGCTCGGCCCGGCGCCCCCCAGCCAACACCTCTGCGTGGCCCGCCCGCCCAACCCCCCACGCCACCACCCACAATGTGTCCGCGCCAGC
>NZ_JBEXKG010000196.1:0-10681 GCF_040609555.1 Streptomyces sp. NPDC004658 | reverse complement strand
GGAACGGCGGGCCCGGCGGCCGAACCCCCCTGCGCCTGCTCCCGCTTGGTCTCGGCGCGTCCGCGCCGGCCCGTGAGCCACTGCCCGGCCCACTCCGGCGGCGGCGCGGCGGCCGGTACCGCGCCGTCGTCGCCCGCCCACAGCAGGAGCAGTCCGAGCGCGTGCTTGCACGGGAACTTACGGCTCGGACAACTGCACTTGTACGCCGGCCCGGCGGCGTCGGCCAGGTCCACCACCGTCTGGTACGGCCTGCTGCCGCTGCCCTTGCACAGCCCCCACACCGCCCCCTCTCCGCTGCCCGTCCCGGACCAGGGCCCGGCCGTCCCGAGTTTGCTCCCCGCCTTGCGTGACGCGGCGTCAGGAGCCAGTCCCAGCACCTGGTCCGCAGTCCAGCGCACCCCCTGCTCAGTCATGTCTCCGACGGTAGGTCCCGCCACTGACAATCGGCCCGGCGAGCACGTCTGTGCTGGTCAGAGCGATTGTCAGTGGCGTGGTGCACGGTGGATGCCAGATCCGAACCGGCCGAGCTGGAGGGGGCCTCAGCCATGTCTGTGTCCGTGGAACCGACGACCGCCGCACCCGACCGCGACGAGACCGCGCAGGCGCTGCGACCGCACGCCGAGCACGCCTTCGCGGCCGAACTCGCCGCGCTCGCCGCCCAGGACGACCGCCCGCGCCCGGCCCGCTGGAAGCTGTCGCCGTGGGCGGTGGCGACGTACCTGCTCGGCGGCACCCTGCCGGACGGCACGGTGATCACACCCAAGTACGTGGGCCCCCGCCGCATCGTCGAGGTCGCCGTCACCACGCTCGCCACCGACCGCGCCCTGCTCCTGCTCGGCGTGCCCGGCACCGCCAAGACGTGGGTGTCGGAACACCTGGCCGCCGCCGTGAGCGGTGACTCGACGCTGCTGGTGCAGGGCACGGCCGGCACCCCGGAGGAGGCGATCCGGTACGGCTGGAACTACGCGCAGCTCCTCGCCCACGGCCCGAGCCGGAACGCGCTCGTGCCCAGCCCCGTCATGCGGGCCATGGCCGAGGGCATGACGGCCCGGGTGGAGGAGCTGACCCGCATCCCGGCCGACGTGCAGGACACGCTCATCACGATCCTGTCCGAGAAGACCCTGCCCATCCCCGAGCTGGGCGAAGAGGTCCAGGCGGTCCGCGGCTTCAACCTCATCGCCACCGCCAACGACCGCGACCGCGGCGTCAACGACCTCTCCAGCGCCCTGCGCCGCCGCTTCAACACCGTGGTGCTCCCGCTGCCGGAGAGCGCCGACGCCGAGGTCGACATCGTCACCCGCCGGGTCGAGCAGCTCGGCCGCTCCCTCGACCTGCCGGCCGCGCCCGACGGCATCGAGGAGATCCACCGGGTCGTCACCGTCTTCCGCGAGCTGCGCGACGGCATCACCGCCGACGGGCGGACGAAGCTGAAGTCGCCCAGCGGCACGCTGTCCACGGCCGAGGCGATCTCCGTCGTCACGAACGGCCTCGCGCTCGCCGCCCACTTCGGCGACGGCGTGCTGCGGCCGGGAGACGTCGCCGCCGGCATCCTCGGCGCCGTCGTCCGGGACCCGGCGGCCGACCGGGTCGTCTGGCAGGAGTACCTGGAGACGGTCGTCCGCGAGCGCGAGGGCTGGACCGACTTCTACCGCGCCTGCCGCGAGGTGAGCGCATGACCGGCACCGGCGGGAGCACGGCCCACGCCTGCGGGCCGCTGCTGCTCGGCGTACGGCACCACGGGCCCGGATCCGCGCGCGCGGTGCGGGCGGCGCTGGACGCCGCCCGGCCCGCCGCCGTGCTGATCGAGGGCCCGCCCGAGGCCGACGCCCTGATCCCGCTGGCCGCCGACCCGGGCCTGCGGCCCCCGGTCGCGCTGCTCGCGCACGCCGTGGACGAGCCCGGCCGCTCGGCCTTCTGGCCGTTCGCCGAGTTCAGCCCCGAGTGGGTGGCCCTGCGGTGGGCCCTGGAGCAGGGCGTCCCGGCCCGCTTCATCGACCTGCCGGCCACGCACACGCTGGCGTGGCGGAAGGAAGAGGGCGGGTCCGGCGCCGACGACGGGGACGGCGCCGGTGAGCCCGGGCCGGTAACCGACTCCGGGCACGGTGACCAGGTCCGCGTCGACCCCCTCGCCGTTCTCGCCGAGACGGCCGGGTACGACGACCCGGAGCGCTGGTGGGAGGACGTCGTCGAGCACCGGGGGCCGGGTGCCCGTGACCCCTTCGCGCCGTTCGCGGCGGTGGCGGAGGCCATGGGAGCGCTGCGCGAGCGGTACGGCGCCGGCGGACACCCCCGGGACCTCGTCCGCGAGGCACACATGCGGCTCCGGCTGCGGGACGCGCGCAAGGAGTTCGGGGACGCCGTGGCGGTGGTCTGCGGGGCCTGGCACGTGCCCGCGCTGCGGGAGAGGACGACGGTCACCGCCGACCGGGCACTGCTCAAGGGCCTGCCCAGGATCAGGACCGACCTGACCTGGGTGCCGTGGACGCATCGCAGGCTCGCCCGGTCCGGCGGCTACGGCGCCGGCATCGAGTCGCCCGGCTGGTACGCGCATCTCTTCCAGGCGCCCGACCGGCCGGTCGAGCGGTGGTTGACCAAGGTGGCCGGGCTGCTGCGCGAGGAGGACCGGATCGTGTCCTCCGCGCACGTCATCGAGGCCGTACGGCTGGCCGGGACCCTGGCCGCGCTGCGGGGCCGTCCGCTGCCGGGCCTGGGCGAGACGACCGACGCGGTGCGCGCGGTGCTGTGCGACGGCTCGGACGTGCCGCTGGCGCTGGTGCACGACCGGCTGGTGGTCGGGGACGTCCTGGGCGAGGTCCCGGAGTCGGCGCCCGCGGTGCCGTTGCAGCGCGACCTGGCCCGGCAGCAGCGGACGCTGCGGCTGAAGCCGGAGGCGCTGGAGCGCGAGCTGGAACTGGATCTGCGCGGGGACACCGACGCCGGCCGCAGCAGGCTGCTGCACCGGCTGCGGCTGCTCGGCGTCGGCTGGGGCGAGCCCGCCCGGTCCCGGGGGAGCACGGGCACGTTCCGGGAGACGTGGCGGCTGCGCTGGGAGCCGGAGCTGTCGGTGCGGGTCGCCGAGGCGGGCGTGTGGGGGACGACCGTCCACGCGGCGGCACGGGCCAAAGCGGAGGCGGACGCGACAGCCGCGCAAGCCCTCGCCGACGTCACCGCGCTCGCCGAGCAGTGCCTGCTGGCGGGGCTGCCGGACGCGCTGCCCGTGGTCATGCGGGTGCTCGCCGACCGGGCGGCCCTGGACACCGACGTCGGCCACCTCGCCCAGGCCCTGCCCGCCCTGGTCCGCTCCCTGCGCTACGGCGACGTGCGCGGCACCGACACCGGCGCGCTGGCCGAGGTCGCGGCAGGCCTCGCCGAACGCGTCTTCGTCGGCCTGCCCCCGGCCTGCGTCGCGCTCGACGCCGACGCGGCGGAGGAGATGCGCGGCCACGTGGACGCCGTGCACACGGCGGTAGGACTGCTGACGGAAAGCCTCGCCGGTGCGGTCCCGGGAAGCGGCGGGCACGGCGGCGGCGCGACTGGGGGAGGAGCAGGGGAAGTCACCGGGGGGCCTGCGGAGGCGGCCGGCGAGGACGCTCATGGGCCTGACGCCGTGGCCGGGGAGGGCGCCGGTCCGGCAGCGGGAGCGGCCGAGGGGAGCGCAAGCGCGACTGCGGGGACGGGCGGCAAGGAGGCCCGTGCGTCCGCCGCGCGGGGCGTGGTGGACGCCGGTGCGTCTGCCGGAGACGGTGGGCTGCGGGAGCGTTGGCGGGCCGTGCTGCGGGTGGTGTCCCTGCGGGACACCGTGCCCGGTGTCATCCGGGGCCGGGCCGTGCGGCTGTTGCTGGACGACGGGGCACTGGCGCCGGAGGAAGCGGCCCGGCTGATGGGGCTCGCGTTGTCGCCGGGCACGCCTCCCGCCGCTGCCGCCGCCTGGGTGGAAGGCTTCGCCGGTGGGGGGAGCGGGCTGCTGCTCGTGCACGACGAGCGGCTGCTGACCCTGCTGGACACCTGGCTGACCGGGGTTCCCGCGGACGCCTTCACGGACGTACTGCCGCTGCTGCGGCGCACCTTCGCGGCGTACGAGCCGGGGGTGCGCAGAACCCTCGGCGAACTGGTCCGGCGCGGCCCCGGAGGCCGGTCCGGTGGGGACACGGCCCAGGGAGCCGCGATCCCCGGTTTCGCCGCAGAACCGGACACCGGGCGTGCCGACGCCGTGCTCCCGGTGCTGCGGCTGCTGCTCGGTCTGGACGCCGGCCACGACACGGCGCCCGACACGGCGCACGGCTCGCCGCACGGCGTGAGCGTGGCGCGCGGCGCGCGGCACAGCGGGGTCCGTAGCGCGGCGCTCGACGCCGCGGACACCCGGCGGCCCTGCGCGACGCGCGCGGCGATACACGAGACGGCACCCGAATCCACGCACGGCGACTGCCTCACGGGGGTGGGCACATGAGGGACAGGACGGCCCCGACGGACGGCTCGGCCACGGCCGCGTCGGATGCCGGGAGGAACGGCTCGGCCACGGCGGTGACGGCTGCGGCGGGGGACAGCTGGGCCACGGCCGCCAGGGCTGCCGCGAGGGACAGCCTCGGCACGAGCGCCACGCCGGCCCCGACAGACGGTTCGGCCAGGGCGGCTACTCGGGGCAGTTCGGCCACGGCGGCCGCAAGCGAAAGCTCCGCCATGGCCGTCACGAGGGACAGCCACGCCACGCCGTTCCCAGCACCCCCGACGGACGGCTCGGCCACGGCCGCGTCGGATGCCGGGAGGAACGGCTCGGCCACGGCGGTGACGGATGCCGCGGGCGCCGCGGCGGTGCCAGGGGTCGCCGGGGACGTGGATCCCGGGCGGGAGCGGCTGCGGCGGTGGCGGATGGTGCTCGGCGGGGACCAGGCCGACGGCACCGGGTACGCGCTGTCCGGGCGGGACGCGGCGATGGACGGCACGCTGGCCGCGCTCTACGGCAGGGGCGACAAGCCGCAGACGGGCCGGGACCGGTCGGCGGGGCTCGGTGCCTCGGCGCCGTCCGTGGCGCGCTGGCTCGGGGACATCCGGCGCTACTTCCCCTCCTCCGTCGTCCAGGTCATGCAGCGCGACGCCATCGACCGCCTCGGTCTCGCCTCCCTGCTGCTGGAGCCGGAGATGCTGGAGGCGGTGGAGGCCGACGTACACCTGGTCGGCACGCTGCTGTCGCTGCACAAGGCGATGCCGGAGACGACCCGGGAGACGGCCCGCGCGGTCGTGCGCAAGGTGGTGGAGGACCTGGAGAAGCGGCTCGCCACCCGCACCCGGGCCACGCTCACCGGCGCCCTGGACCGCAGTGCCCGCATCACCCGCCCGCGCCACCACGACATCGACTGGAACCGCACCGTCGCCGCCAACCTCAAGCACTATCTGCCGGAGTACCGCACGATCGTGCCGGAGCGGCTCGTCGGCTACGGGCGGGCCGCGCGGTCGGTGAAGAAGGAGGTCGTGCTCTGCATCGACCAGTCCGGGTCGATGGCGTCGTCGGTGGTGTACGCGTCGGTGTTCGGCGCGGTCCTCGCCTCCATGCGGTCGCTCAGCACCCGGCTGGTCGTCTTCGACACGGCGGTCGTCGATCTCACCGACCAGCTGGACGACCCGGTCGACGTGCTCTTCGGCACCCAGCTGGGCGGCGGCACGGACATCAACCGGGCGCTCGCCTACTGCCAGGCGCGGATCACCCGGCCGGCCGAGACCGTCGTCGTGCTGATCAGCGACCTCTTCGAGGGCGGTATCCGGCAGGAGATGCTCAAGCGGGTCGCGGCGATGAAGGCGTCGGGGACGCAGTTCGTGGCGCTGCTCGCGCTGTCGGACGAGGGGGCGCCCGCGTACGACCGCGACCACGCGGCGGCGCTGGCCGCGCTCGGCGCACCGGCCTTCGCCTGCACGCCCGACCTGTTCCCCGAGGTGATGGCAGCCGCGCTGGAGAAACGGCCGCTGCCGATACCGGAGACGGCGTGACACCGGGCCCGACGGGGCACCCGGTCTGCGGAGTGGGTGGCGCGTACAGCTCCGCGGGGTGGCCGGCCCGGGTGGCCGAAAGCCGTCGGATCGTCCGGGCGGAGCCCCACGGAACGGGGCGGGTGGTCCCCATTGGGGTGGGGATCAAGCGCCCCGGCCCCGGGGCGACCCGGGGCCGCCAGGGGGTCTCACCGGGTCGACCCCAGCCCGGTGAGGCCTCGCACAACGCCCGTACCGCACGCGGAGGCGGCACGCTGTGCCAGGGAATCCGGCATCATGTGACAGGTATCACCGCTCAGGTGTGACCCGCGATTTAGAGGGCCCCCGCAAGCAGCGATAACCTGCGAGACGGACATGCCGCGCGCTCGGACACCGTGTGCGCTTCCCTAGTGACAGCGGACGTCACGTTGCCCTTCGCGGCACGCCCACGCATCCAACGAACCGCGAGATCACTGATAGGGACGGAAGCGCGTGGACCTGTTCGAGTACCAGGCGAGGGACCTCTTCGCCAAGCACGATGTACCGGTGCTGGCCGGTGAAGTCATCGACACGCCTGAGGCGGCGCGCGAGATCACCGAGCGGCTCGGCGGCAAGTCCGTCGTCAAGGCGCAGGTGAAGGTCGGTGGTCGCGGCAAGGCCGGCGGCGTCAAGCTGGCCGCCTCCCCGGACGAGGCCGTCGCCCGCGCGACGGACATCCTCGGCATGGACATCAAGGGCCACACGGTCCACAAGGTCATGATCGCCGAGACCGCTCCGGAGATCCTCGAGGAGTACTACGTCTCCTTCCTCCTCGACCGTGCCAACCGCACCTTCCTGTCCATCGCGTCCGTCGAGGGCGGCATGGAGATCGAGGAGGTGGCGGCCACCCGTCCGGAGGCCGTCGCCAAGACCCCGATCGACCCGATCGACGGTGTGGACGAGGCCAAGGCCCGCGAGATCGTGGAGGCCGCCAAGTTCCCGGCCGAGGTCGCGGACAAGGTCGTCAACGTCCTGATCAAGCTGTGGGACACCTTCATCAAGTCGGACGCCCTCCTCGTCGAGGTCAACCCGCTCGCGAAGGTCGCCTCCGGTGAGGTCATCGCCCTCGACGGCAAGGTGTCGCTCGACGACAACGCCGAGTTCCGTCACCCCGAGTACGAGGCGCTCCACGACAAGGCCGCGGCCAACCCGCTGGAGGCCGCCGCCAAGGAGAAGAACCTCAACTACGTCAAGCTCGACGGCGAGGTCGGCATCATCGGCAACGGCGCCGGTCTCGTCATGAGCACCCTGGACGTCGTCGCGTACGCCGGTGAGAAGCACGGTGGCGTCAAGCCCGCCAACTTCCTGGACATCGGCGGTGGCGCCTCCGCCCAGGTGATGGCGAACGGCCTGGAGATCATCCTGGGCGACCCGGACGTCAAGTCCGTCTTCGTGAACGTCTTCGGTGGCATCACCGCCTGCGACGAGGTCGCCAACGGCATCGTGCAGGCCCTGAAGCTCCTGGAGGACCGCGGCGAGAAGGTCGAGAAGCCGCTCGTCGTCCGCCTCGACGGCAACAACGCCGAGCTGGGCCGGAAGATCCTCACGGACGCCAACCACCCGCTGGTGCAGCGCGTCGACACCATGGACGGCGCGGCCGACAAGGCCGCCGAGCTGGCCGCCGCCAAGTAAGCACGAGGACGAGGACTCAAACCACCATGGCTATCTGGCTCAACAAGGACAGCAAGGTCATCGTCCAGGGCATGACCGGCGCCACCGGCATGAAGCACACCAAGCTCATGCTCGGTGACGGCACGAACGTCGTGGGCGGCGTGAACCCGCGCAAGGCGGGTCAGACCGTGGACTTCGACGGCACCGAGGTACCCGTCTTCGGCACCGTCAAGGAGGCCATCGAGAAGACCGGCGCGAACGTCTCCGTCATCTTCGTGCCGGAGAAGTTCACGAAGGACGCGGTCGTCGAGGCCATCGACGCCGAGATCCCGCTGGCCGTCGTGATCACCGAGGGCATCGCCGTGCACGACACGGCCGCCTTCTGGGCGTACGCCGGCAAGAAGGGCAACAAGACCCGGATCATCGGCCCGAACTGCCCCGGCATCATCACCCCGGGCCAGTCGAACGTCGGCATCATCCCGGGCGACATCACCAAGCCGGGCCGCATCGGCCTGGTGTCGAAGTCCGGCACGCTGACGTACCAGATGATGTACGAGCTGCGGGACATCGGCTTCTCCACCGCCGTCGGCATCGGTGGCGACCCGATCATCGGCACCACGCACATCGACGCCCTGGCCGCGTTCCAGGACGACCCCGACACCGACCTGATCGTGATGATCGGTGAGATCGGCGGCGACGCCGAGGAGCGCGCTGCCGCGTTCATCAAGGAGAACGTGACCAAGCCGGTCGTCGGTTACGTCGCGGGCTTCACGGCGCCCGAGGGCAAGACCATGGGTCACGCCGGCGCCATCGTCTCCGGCTCGTCCGGCACCGCCCAGGCGAAGAAGGAGGCCCTGGAGGCCGCCGGCGTCAAGGTCGGCAAGACCCCGACCGAGACGGCGAAGCTGGCCCGGGAGATCCTGAGCGCCTGAGCTTCCGGCTCCGCGGACCGGTAGGCCCGTCCCCTCGCCCGGGGCGGGCCTACCGGCGTTTGCGGACCGGCACCGCTCACCTCGGATCCGGTGCCAGTCGCTCCGGCCCGCTCGCCTCCGACCGGTGGAGCTTCGTCCGCAGTTTCTGCTCCTGCCGGGACAGCGGGCCGAGGCCGGCCGGCGGGGGAACGCCCTGCACCGCCTGGGCGGGGGCGACCGGGGCCTCGTAGCGCGTCGGCGCGGTGCGGAGCGTGAGCGTCGTCGCCCCGATGATCGTCACGGTGAAGGCGATGGCCGCCCGGGTCCAGAAGACGTTCCGGCGTTCGGAGCCGGTCCGTACCGTCGTCGACTTCTCCGCGCGGAGCCGCTCCCTGGAGGCCAGTTCGAGCATGCGGCGGTGCAGCGTCTCGGGATCGGCCAGCTCCGGCAGCAGCGCGGCCACCGCCTCCCGGGCGTGGATCAGCCGGTTCGCGGCGGCCGGCGTGCTGGCCTCCGTCTCGGCGGCCGTCTCCGGCAGGTCGAGGCCCACACCGTCGTACAGGACGAGCGTGCGCCGGTACGACGCCGGCAGTCCGAGCAGGGCGTTCAGCAGCGCATGGTCGGCCGGGTCGGCCGGAGGGGGTTCCGGGGAGCGGTAGCGGGGGCGGAAGCGGTGCCAGGGGGAGAGCGCGCAGTCGTACGCGACCGCCCGCACCCAGCCGGCCGGGTCCCGGTCCCGGGCCACCTCGGGCCAGCGCTGCCAGGCCAGCTGGAAGGCCCGCTCCACGGACTCGCGGGCCAGCTCGCGGCGCCCGGTGAGCAGATAGGTCTGGCGCACGAGGGCGGGGGCGCAGAAGGCGTACAGCGCGTCGAAGGCCTGAGCGGGGGTCAGGGAGGGCGCCTGTTCGGCCGTCAGGCACGCCTTCTGCGAGGTCTTCTGAGGGGCCGTCGGCTCGGGGCTCTGTGTCGTCACCATGCACCCTTCTGTACGAAAAAGAACATAAACGTATATTGAGCGACACTTCGGAGGTTCGCCTGTTACGACGGGAAAGCGCGTGTCGTTGGGAGCATGGCGAGCGTGATCCAGACGACCGTTCGCCGCTCCTCGCTGTCGCCCATGGCCCACCGGATGCGCGACCGCTCACCCGGACTCGCCGCGAGCCTGCTGAGCGGTGCCGTCGCGGCCGGACTGGGCCTCGCCTCGTTCGCGGTGCTCGTGATGATGCTGTGGGTCAGCTCGCCCTATCCGGACAGCGGACCCGACGGCGCGCTGCACATCGCCGCCGCCCTGTGGCTGCTGGCCCACGGCGTGGAACTGACCCGCACCGACACGCTCTCCGGCGCGCCCCTGCCCGTCGGCGTCACCCCGCTGCTGCTGCTCGCCCTGCCGCTGTGGCTGCTGTACCGGGCGGCGCGGGACGCCACCGACGCGCCCACCGAACCGGACGGACCGCCACCGGTGCGGGCGCGCACGGCGTGGACGGGCGTGGTCCTCGGCTATCTGGGGGTCGGCGCCGCCGCCGCGGTGTACTGCACCGGTGGGGAACTGCGCCCGCAGTGGGGATGGGTGACGGTGTGTCTGCCGCTCGTCGCGGCGGGCGCGGCCGGTGCCGGGGTGTGGTCGGCGTACGGCCGTCCGCGCGAGCCGGTGCTGAGCGTGCTGGCGGTGGTGCCGGGACCGGTGCGGCGGCTGGTGTTCGGCACGGACGAGTGGGCGCGGCTGGGCGCGGCCGTCCGCGCCGCCGGTGCCGCGACGACGGTGCTGTTCGGGGGCGGCGCGCTGCTGGTCGGGGTGTCACTGGTGTGGCACGGCGAGCCGGCGCGGGCCTCCTTCCTCCAGCTGACGGAGGGCTGGACGGGACGGTTCGCCGTACTGCTGCTCGGTATCGCGCTGATCCCCAACGCGGCGGTCTGGGCCGCCTCCTACGCGCTCGGCCCCGGTTTCCTCCTCGGCGCCGGACACCTGGTCCACCCGTTCGCCTCCGACCCGGCACCGCTGCTGCCGCCGTTCCCGCTGCTGGCCGCGGTGCCGGAGCCGGGCGCCGGTACGCCGGAGAACTGGGCGGCGGGACTGGTGCCGGCGGTGGCCGGGATGACGGCGGGGTGGTTCGTGGCGCGGGCGGCCGTGCACCGGCCGGAGGCCGGGGGTCCGGCGCGGGCCC
>NZ_JBEXKG010000195.1:0-12118 GCF_040609555.1 Streptomyces sp. NPDC004658 | reverse complement strand
GTACTGCAGGGGGGACCCTGTGGGAGAGTAGGACGCCGCCGAACAATTTTTGAGGAGACCCCCGCACTTCGGTGCGGGGGTTTTCTGCGTTTAGGACCATTCGACGTCCCCCGAGAGACAATGCAGGGACAAATGGCGGGCCGAAGCCTTTCAGTCAGAGCCGACCCGCCGATTTCAGAGCCAGATACGCGTCCGCGAGCGCCGGCGCCAAATCCTCCGGTGTCGCGTCGACCACCGTCACACCATGACGGCGGAGCTGCTCCGCAGTGCGCCGACGCTCGCTCTCCGCCTGAGCGGCCGCCGCCGCTTCGTACACCGCCTCCGTATTACCCCGGGCCTGCGCCATGCGGGCAATGTGCGGGTCTGCCACCGAGGCGACCAGAACAGTGTGGCGTTGAGTGAGCTGCGGGAGCACGGGAAGCAGACCCTGCTCCACCGGTGCCGCGTCCAGCGTCGTGAGGAGCACGATCAGGGAGCGGCGGGGCGCGGTGCGGAGCGCGGTGGCGGTGAGGCCGCGAGCGTTGGTCTCGACGAGTTCCGGTTCCAGTGTCGCCATCGCATGCACCAGGGAAGGCAGCACATCGCCTGCCGCGCGGCCCTGGACGAGGGCGCGGACCCGGCGGTCATAGGCCAGCAGTGCCACGCGGTCGCCCGCACGCGAGGCGAGGGCCGCGAGTAGCAGGGCGGCGTCCATGGAGGCGTCCAGGCGTGGTGCGTCGTCCACCCGGCCGGCCGAGGTGCGGCCGGTGTCCAGGACGAGCAGGATGTGCCGGTCGCGTTCCGGGCGCCAGGTGCGGACGGCGACGGCGGACTGCCGGGCCGTGGCACGCCAGTCGATCGAGCGGGTGTCGTCACCGGGGACGTACTCGCGCAGGCTGTCGAACTCCGTCCCCTCCCCGCGGGTCAGCACGCTGGTGCGGCCGTCGAGTTCACGCAATCGTGCGAGTTTCGCCGGCAGGTGCTTGCGGCTGGTGAACGGGGGCAGAACCCGTACTGTCCAGGGGACCCTGTGGGCGCCCTGGCGGGAGACGAGTCCGAGGGGGCCGTAGGAGCGGATCGTCACGCGGTCGGCGTGGCGGTCGCCCCGGCGGGTGGGGCGCAGCCGGGTCGTCACGCGTCGCTGCTCCCCCGGTGGCACCGTCAGCAGGTGCCGGGACGCGTCGATCTCGGTGCCCGGCTGCCAGCTGCTCGGTGGCCACGCGTCGCGGATCCGTGCCCGCAGGGGCCGGCGGGACGGGTTGGTGATCGTCAGCGTGACGTCGGCGGTGTCGCCGAGGCGTGCGGAGGTGTCGCCGGAGCGGGTCAGCCGGAGGCGGCGTACCGGCGCGGCCAGCGCGTAGTCGCAGGCGCAGGCCAGGGCCAGTGGGCCGTTGACCGCGAGGATGCCCGTCCAGCCGGGTTCCAGGATGCCGACGGGGATCGAGCCGAGGGCCGCGAGGAGGGCGGCGCGTCCGGTGAGTGCCATCAGCGGGGGACCGGGACGTGGGCGAGGACGGCGTTGATGACCGCGTCGGCGGTCACGCCTTCCATCTCGGCCTCGGGGCGCAGCTGGATGCGGTGGCGCAGCGTGGGCAGGGCGAGGGCCTTCACGTCGTCGGGGGTGACGTAGTCGCGTCCGGTCAGCCAGGCCCAGGCGCGTGAGGTGGCGAGCAGGGCGGTGGCGCCGCGTGGGGAGACGCCCAGGGTGAGGGAGGGCGACTCGCGGGTTGCGCGGCAGATGTCCACGACGTAGGCGGTGATCTCGGGGGAGACGGTCGTCTTGGCGACCGCGGCGCGGGCCGCCTCCAGGTCGGCGGGGCCGGCTACCGGTCGTACGCCGGCGGCGCGCAGGTCGCGTGGGTTGAAGCCCGAGGCGTGCCGGGTGAGGACGTCGATCTCGTCCTGCCGGGAGGGCAGAGGGATCGTCAGTTTGAGGAGGAAGCGGTCCAGTTGGGCTTCGGGGAGGGGGTAGGTGCCCTCGTACTCGACCGGGTTCTGCGTCGCGGCGACGAGGAACGGCTCGGGGAGCGGGCGCGGGGTGCCGTCGACCGTGACCTGGCGTTCCTCCATGGCCTCCAGCAGGGACGACTGGGTCTTGGGCGGCGTGCGGTTGATCTCGTCCGCGAGGAGGAGGTTGGTGAAGACCGGGCCGGGCTGGAAGGAGAACTCGGCGGTGCGGGCGTCGTAGACGAGGGAGCCGGTCACGTCGCTCGGCATGAGGTCGGGGGTGAACTGCACGCGTTTGGTGTCTAGTTCCAGTGCGGACGCGAGGGCGCGGACGAGCAACGTTTTGGCGACCCCGGGGACTCCTTCCAGTAGTACGTGTCCGCGGCAGAGGAGGGCGACGACGAGGCCGGTCACGGCGGGGTCCTGGCCGACCACGGCTTTGGCGATCTCGGCGCGCAGGGCTTCCAGGGAGGCGCGGGCGGTGCCCGCGTCCCCGCTCTGCCCGGCGTTGTCAGTGGTCGGGTCCATCATGAACGGCGTACCTCTCTTTCGAGGGCGTCGAGTTGGTCGGTGAGGGCGATGAGGGCCGCGTCGTCGCCGGGCGGCGGTCCGAAGAGGAGGGAGTGCAGGGCCTGTCCGTCGCCGGCGAGGTGGGTGGACAGGGCGGGGAGCAGGGCCTCGGGCGTGTGCACCTGGGTGACGGGGACGCCGACGAGGGGGGCGAGGCGGGTGCGGGTGGCCGAGCGGAGAGCGGTGGCGGCGCGGTCGCGGGCGTTGGCGTTGCGGTAGAGGCGGGCGCGGCCTTCGGCGGTCTCGGAGGCCCGGATCGCGACGGGGAGTTTCTCGGGCACGAGGGGGCCGAAGCGGCGTGCCCGCCAGAAGGCGGCGAGGGCCGCCGCGATGAACAGTTGCAGGGTGGCCCAGAGCCATCCCGAGGGGAGCAGGTCCAGGAAGCTCTTCCGTTCGCCGTTGTCGGCGGCGGAGGCGTCGGACAGCGAGGGGAGGTACCAGACCAGATGGGGGCGGGAGCCGAGGAGTTGAAGGGCGAGCGAGGCGTTGCCCTGCTCGTCGAGGCGGTCGTTGTAGAGGATGTCGGGCGCGCCGAGTACGACGGTGTCGCCGCCTCCGGAGGACGCGGGGACGCGCAGGAGGGTGGCGAGGCGTTCGCTGGGGTAGCAGGAGTCCGCGTCGAGGCGGGTGGTGGTGTAGCGGACGCCGCCGGTGTCGGCGGGGCCCGCCCGCCGGGCTTCGGGCAGTGTGCAGTCCGGGTCGAGGGTGGAGCCGTCGCTGGTGGCGGGGTCCGCGGCGACCCCGGGGGCGAGCCGTTCGACGGACCAGCTGCCGGCCGCGACGAGGACGGTCCGCCCGCCGGAGGACGCGGTCGCCGCCTGCAGCCGGGTCTGTTGCCGGTGGGTCAGCAGATCGGGTACGGCGATGAGCAGGGTGGTGTCCGGACCGGCGGCGGCGCGGGCCGCACCGAGGGTGGTGACCACACGGGTGGAGACACCTCGCTCGGCGAGGAGTTGGGCGACGGCGCGGCTGCCGTAGGGGTCGGGGGAGCGCGGGTCGAGGTCGCCGTGCCGGGTGGTGGAGCGTACGGCGGCCATGGCGACGGCCGCGACCAGGAGCAGCACGACGGCGAGTGCGATGCCTCGGGTCCGGGTCCACACCTGGCGGCCGGTGGGTGCGGTGGAGGTGGTCGTCGGGGTGGCCTCGGTGGTCACTCGGCGGCCCCCTGGCGGGTGTTCCGGGCCGTGCTGACGGCGCTGGCGGGGTTGGCGAGGTTCGGCCTGGTGTGTTCCAGGTCGTGGTCGAGTTGGGCGAGGCGGTGGTACGACTGCTCGCCGGCCGTGCGTCCGCCGTATGTGATGTCGTCGAAGTCGCGGGCGGCGGCGCGCAGCCGGTCCGCGTGCGCGGGGAGGACGCGCCCGGCCTCGGCGGCTGCTTCGTCGGCGGTGCGGCCGGGGCGTACGTCGAGCAGGGCCCGTTCCTCCAGGGAGCGGACGAGGGCCCGCATGCGTTCCTGGACGGCCTGGTTCCAGTGGCCCTGGGCCGCGTGGGCCTCGCTGGCGGCGCGATGCTCGGCGGCGCTGCGGGGGCGCTCGTCGAACAGGGTGGCGGCCGAGGTGGGCCGGCGGCGGGGAGTGCCCAGGCGCCACCACAGGGCGCCCAGGACGGCGACGACGAACAGGATGACGACGACCAGGCCGACCGTGCCGCCGGGAGTCGCCGAGGCGGCCGTGCCGAGGGCCCGGTCGAGCCAGTCCCAGAACGCGTTCAGGGCGCGCTGGAGCAGGCTCGGGTCGTTCTCGTGGTACATCCGCTTGGACAGCTCGCGCCGGGCCGCCTCGCGTGCGGGATCGCGCCCGATGGTCACCGGTGGCTCGTCTCCCGAGCCGCCGGCCGCCCGCACGAGCCGGTCCGTCGCACGCAGCAGCCCGCCCCCGACCGCCATGGCGGTGCCCGGTGGGGCCGCGGCGGTGAGGACTCCCCCCGTGAGGCTCACCGCATCAGCTCCCGGGGACGGGGCCGGGGGCGCCGGTTCCGTAGCCCTGGACGCCGGCGGCGCGGGCCAGTTCGAGGTCGAGGGCCTCGCGGCGGATGCGCTGGTCGATGTAGAGGAGCACGGTGACGCCGGCGCTGATCGGAAGGGTGAGCGTGGTGCCGATCAGGGAGCCGATCCCCCGGATGATCAGGAACGCCCAGCCGACGTGTCCGCCGCTGGTGCCGAGGAAGTCGCCCATGCCGTCGCCGCTGACGGCGGCGCCGATGAGGGCGAAGGGGATGGTGACGATCGCCGAGACGATGTTGGCGATGAGCCAGGCGAGCAGCTGGATGCCGAAGACGCGCCACCAGGAGCCGCGCACCAGCTTGGCGGAGCGGCTCATCGCCTTGGTCACGCTCTGGCGTTCCAGCATCAGGGCGGGAGCGGCCAGGTAGTAGCGGATGGCCAGCCACACCGCGACGACGACGGCTGCGAGGATGCCCAGGGCGAACAGCGCCGACCCTCCGGCGTCGCTGCCGCCGCTCAGCAGCACCAGGAAGCCGGGCAGTGCGCCGACGACGATCACTCCGACGGTGATCAGGCCGAGCAGGACGAGCAGACCGGCCAGCTTCGGGATCTGCGGGCGTGCCTCGCGCCAGGCTTCGCCGGTGCTGACCGGTCTGCCGAGCACGGCGCGGCTGGTGATGGTGGTGAGCAGGGCGGTGGCGATGATGACGGCGGCTGCCGAGATCACCGTGACGATGCCGGTGCCGATCATGGAATCGCGCAGGGAGCGGTAGGCGTCGTCGAGGGTGGCGGTCCGGCTGTCGAGGGACGTACGGGCGACGACGTCGTTGACGAAGAAGCCCTGGACGAGAACGAGACAGGTGTCCGTGACGACGGCGACGGCCAGCGCGATGCCGAGGACCGTGCGCCAGTAGGTACGCATGGTGGAGACGGCACCGTCGAGGATCTCGCCGACGCCGAGCGGGCGCAGCGGGATGACACCGGGCTTGGCCGCCGGCGGGGGGCCTCCCCAGCCGCCGCCCCAGGCGGGGTGGCCGCCCGGAGTGCCGTAACCGTTGTAGCCGGGAGGCGGGCCGCCGTAGCCGCCGGGGCCGCCGTATCCGCCGGGGCCGGGGCCGCCGGGCTGCCGGCCGCCCCAGCCAGGGCCGGGCGGCGGGGGCGGCGGGGCCTGCTGCGGGCTGGGGGCACCGGTGGGCGGGGACCACTGGCCGGCCGGCGGCTGTTCCTTGGACCACTTCGAGCCTGGGCCCTGCGCGTCCGTGCCCGGCTGCGGCGCGGGTTCGGTGGGGCCGGGGCGGTCTGCGGGCTCGGCGGGGCCGGACGCACCGGGTTCCCGCCCCTCGGACGACGGGGCGGATCCGGGCGAGGCCCAGCCCGGAGTGTCAGTCATCGAAGCTCCTTCTCGGTGCCCGTCCGCGGTCGCGGCGGCAGGTTGGCAGCCATCGTGCCATGGGCCGGTCACCGGCGGACCGGCCACAGTGGGGGCTGGACTCCTTCAATTGTCCGCCGGATCCGGGGCAGACTGACGGCATGGTTGATCAGCAGGCGCGAACCGGCGGGGACAAGCGGCCGACAGGGATACCGGCGATCCGATGGGAGGAACCACCAGAAGGTCCCGTACTGGTCCTCCTCGACCAGACGAGGCTTCCGGCCGAAGAGGTCGAGTTGGTGTGCACGGACGCGGCGGCGCTGGTGGAGGCGATCCGTTCGCTCGCCGTGCGCGGCGCGCCGCTGCTCGGGATCGCGGGGGCGTACGGCGTCGCGCTCGCCGCCGCGCGGGGCTTCGACGTCGCCGAGGCGGCGCGGGCGCTCGAAGAGGCCAGGCCCACCGCGGTGAACCTGTCCGTCGGGGTGCGCCGGGCGCAGGCGGCGCACCAGGCGGCGCTGGCCCGGACCGGTGACCCCACCGCGGCCGCGGTGGCGGCGCTGGCGGCGGCGCGGGCGCTGCACCAGGAGGATGCCGAGGCCAGTGCCCGGATGGCGGCCAATGGTCTGGCGCTGCTGGACGAGCTGCTGCCCGGGGGCGGGCACCGGATCCTGACCCACTGCAACACCGGTTCGCTGGTGTCGGGTGGGGAAGGCACGGCCTTCGCCGTGGCCCTCGCAGCGCACCGGGCGGGCCGGCTGCGGCGGCTGTGGGTGGACGAGACGCGTCCCCTGCTGCAGGGCGCTCGCCTGACGGCGTACGAAGCGGCCCGCAGCGGTATGGCGTACACCCTGCTCACGGACAACGCGGCCGGTTCCCTGTTCGCGGCGGGTGAGGTGGACGCGGTGCTGATCGGGGCGGACCGGATCGCGGCCGACGGTTCGGTGGCGAACAAGGTGGGGAGCTACCCGCTCGCCGTGCTCGCCCGGTACCACCACGTCCCGTTCATCGTGGTGGCCCCGCTGACCACGGTCGACCCGGACACTCCCGACGGGGCGTCCATCGAGGTCGAGCAGCGTCCCGGCTTCGAGGTGACCGAGGTGGCGGCGTCCCAGGCGGCGGGAGCGGGGGCCGGGATTCCGGTGGCACCGCTGGGGACGCAGGCGTACAACCCGGCGTTCGACGTGACTCCGCCCGAACTGGTGACAGCGATCGTCACCGAGGAGGGAGCAATCTCGCCCGTGACCGCCGAGGCGCTCGCGGAACTGTGCGTCCGGCCTCCGGCGGAGGCTCCGCCGCTGTCGAACTGACATCGGTGACCGGCATCCCCATCGACGGCAGGGGCAGACAGTGACGGCCCCGTACGACTATCGTCACCGGCCAGTGACCTCCCTCACCAGGGCGCCTGTCGCTGTTATGAGAATGGGATGATGTCGTTTATGAAGGGACGAGTCCTTGTCGTCGACGACGACACCGCACTGGCCGAGATGCTCGGCATCGTGCTGCGTGGTGAAGGTTTTGAGCCGTCTTTCGTAGCCGACGGCGACAAGGCGCTGGCCGCTTTCCGTGAGGCGAAGCCCGATCTGGTGCTGCTCGACCTGATGCTGCCCGGACGGGACGGCATCGAGGTGTGCCGGCTGATCCGGGCGGAGTCCGGTGTGCCGATCGTGATGCTCACGGCCAAGAGCGACACCGTCGACGTCGTCGTGGGCCTGGAGTCGGGTGCCGACGACTACATCGTCAAGCCGTTCAAGCCGAAGGAGCTGGTGGCCCGGATCCGGGCGCGGCTGCGCAGGTCGGAGGAGCCGGCGCCGGAGCAGCTCACCATCGGTGACCTGGTCATCGACGTCGCCGGGCACTCGGTGAAGCGGGACGGGCAGTCGATAGCGCTGACGCCGCTGGAGTTCGACCTGCTGGTCGCGCTCGCGCGCAAGCCCTGGCAGGTGTTCACCCGCGAGGTGCTGCTGGAGCAGGTGTGGGGCTACCGGCACGCGGCCGACACGCGGCTCGTCAACGTCCATGTCCAGCGGCTGCGTTCCAAGGTCGAGAAGGACCCGGAGCGGCCGGAGATCGTGGTGACCGTCCGTGGTGTCGGTTACAAGGCCGGACCGAGCTGACATGTCCGGGGACAGCGCCGCTTCGGCCCCCGGCGGTTCTGGGGCCCGTCCGGGGCGGCCTGTCGGCCGGCCGGCGGGAGCGCGCCTGCGGGGACTGTTCGACGGCGGGCTGCTCGAGGGCGGAGTCCAGGGCAGCCCGGTCCTCCGCCTGTTCCTGCGCTGGGTGCGCCGTCCGCTGCTGCCGGTGATGCGGCTGTGGCGGCGCAACATCCAGCTCAGGGTCGTCGCCACCACCCTGCTGATGTCGCTCGGTGTCGTCCTGCTGCTCGGCTTCGTCGTGATCGGGCAGGTGCGCAACGGCCTGCTCGACGCGAAGGTCAAGGCGTCCCAGAGCCAGGCCACGGGCGGGTTCGCGGTGGCCAAGCAGAAGGCCGACGAGGCGGCCGGCGGGACCGGCGCGGGAGCCGGGGCCGGGGCGGGAACCGGTGACGGCACGGCGACCGCGGACGGGCGGCAGTCGCAGAACGTCATCCAGTGGATGAGCGACCTCGTGGAGTCGCTGTCCAGCGGCGGCGCGGGCGCCTTCGACGTGGTGACGCTGCCCGTCGGTGACGACAGCGGCGGCGGACGCAGCCCGCGCGGCTCCGGGAACGTCAACCCGACCTCCAGCGTGCCCGCCGCGCTGCGCGAGCGGGTCAACAGCGGCACGTCGGCCGTCCAGAGCAACACGCGGATCGTCTACTACGGCGGCAAGGACTCGCAGCCGGGGCTCGTGATCGGCAAGCAGGTCAACGACCCGAACGGCCGTCCGTACGAGCTGTACTACCTCTTCCCGCTCACGCAGGAGGAGAAGTCCCTGAGCCTGGTCAAGGGCACGCTCGCCACCGCCGGGCTGTTCGTCGTCGTCCTGCTCGGTGCCATCGCCTGGCTGGTGGTGCGGCAGGTCGTCACGCCGGTGCGGATGGCGGCCGGGATCGCGGAGCGGCTGTCGGCCGGGCGGCTGCAGGAGCGGATGAAGGTCACCGGTGAGGACGACATCGCCCGCCTGGGCGAGGCCTTCAACAAGATGGCGCAGAACCTGCAAGGCAAGATCCAGCAGCTGGAGGACCTGTCGCGGATGCAGCGGCGATTCGTCTCGGACGTCTCGCACGAGCTGCGCACCCCGCTGACCACCGTCCGGATGGCCGCCGACGTCATCCACGAGGCGCGTGAGGACTTCGACCCCGTCACCGCGCGGTCGGCCGAGCTGCTCGCCGACCAGCTGGACCGGTTCGAGTCGCTGCTCGCCGATCTGCTGGAGATCAGCCGTTTCGACGCCGGGGCGGCGGCGCTGGAGGCGGAGCCGATAGACCTCAGGGAGGTCGTCCGGCGGGTGGTGAGCGGTGCCGAGCCGCTCGCCGAGCGCAAGGGCACGCACATACGGGTCCTCGGCGACCAGCAGCCCGTCGTCGCCGAGGCGGACGCCCGGCGCGTGGAGCGGATTCTGCGCAACCTCGTCGTCAACGCCGTCGAGCACGGCGAGGGCAAGGACGTCGTCGTCAAGATGGCCGCAGCGGGCGGAGCCGTGGCCATCGCGGTGCGGGACTACGGCGTGGGACTGAAGCCCGGTGAGGCGACCCGGGTGTTCAGCCGCTTCTGGCGGGCCGACCCGGCACGCGCGCGTACCACCGGTGGTACCGGCCTCGGGCTGTCGATCGCCCTGGAGGACGCGCGGCTGCACGGCGGCTGGCTGCAGGCGTGGGGCGAGCCGGGCGGCGGTTCCCAGTTCCGGCTGACGCTGCCCAGGACGGCGGACGAGCCGCTGCGGGGCTCGCCGATACCGCTGGAGCCCAAGGACTCCCGCCGCAACCGCGGCCTCGACGACGCCGGCCTGACCCGGGCGGTCGAGGAGAAGCGGGCGACGGTTCCGGTGCAGCAGAACGGCGTCCAGGCGCCGGCGCTGCCGCCACGGGCGGAGATCGCGCCGCGGCTGGCCACGGCCACCCCGGCCGTCGACCCGACCGCCCTGCCCGGCAACGGCAACGGCGCGCGGGTCGTGCCCCGGCCCACCGCCGGCGCACGGCGTCCGGCCGACGGGCCCGCCGCACATCCGGCGCCGGGCGGGAGCGCGGGCCGGCCGGACGCGGTCGCGCCGCAGGACTCGACCGAGCCAGGGGAGGCATTTCGTGGCCGCTGACCGCGAGGGGGGCGCACGGCGGCGGTCGTGGCGCGCGGTGGCGTACGCCGCCTTGGGTGTCGTACTGCTGGCCGGTTGCGCCTCGATGCCCGACAGCGGGGACCTGCGGGATGTGGAGTCCACTCCGCGGCAGGACACCGGGGTCCGGGTGTTCGCCATGCCGCCGGCCGACGGTGCCGGTCCCGGTGAGATCATGCAGGGCTTCCTGGAGGCGCTGACCAGTGACGACCCGGGGTACGACACGGCCCGTAAGTACCTGACGGCCGACGCGGCCCGCACCTGGCGGCCGGAGCAGTCGACCACCGTCCTCGCGAACGGGCCGACCATCGAGACCGACTGCCGTCCGGGGGGCCGGGAGGAGGTCAACAGCGTCACCTGCGTGCTGGCCGGCAGCCAGGTCGCCACGGTGGACTCGGAGCAGGCCTACCAGCCCGCCGACGGCACCTACCGCAAGAAGCTGCACCTCACCAAGGACCCGAAGAACGGGCAGTGGCGCATCGACGGGCTGCCCAACGGGGTCGTGATGGGCAAGTCGGACTTCCAGCGCAACTACACGTCCGTCGACAAGTACTACTTCGCCTCCAACGCGTCCGTCGGGGAGAGCGGGCAGCCGGTGGCGGTCGCCGACCCGGTGTTCGTGCGCAGCAAGGTGGACCCGATGACCCAGCTGGTCCGCTCGCTGCTGAAGGGCCCCACCACGTGGCTCCGACCGGTGGTCAGGTCGAGCTTCCCGACCGGTACGGCGTTGCGGAAGGGCGTGTCCGGGCTGGCACCGGACGACCAGAACAAGCTGACGGTCCCGCTGAACCTCAAGCCGTCCCGGGTGGCGCCGAGCAAGTGCACCGAGATGGCGACGCAGATGCTGTTCACGCTGCGGAACCTGGCGCCGACGCTGGAGTCCGTCGAGCTGCGGGGCACCGGCGACGACCGGTTGTGCGAACTGACCGGGGAGCGCGCCGAATCCGTCGCCTGGCACGGATCGTCCAAGCGTCCCGATTACCTGTACTTCCTCGACGGCAAGCACCGCATGGTGCGGATGCAGACCGGGAGCACCGGGACGGCGTCCGCGCCGGTGCCGGGTCCGCTGGGCGAGGGCGGCAGGCGGCTCCAGTCGGTGGCCGTGTCGCGGGACGAGCGCACCGCGGCAGCGGTCGGTGACGAGGGCAGGACGCTGTACGTGACGTCGCTCGCGTCGGACGGATCGCTCGGCGAGCCGCTGGTGACCAGTGCCGGCGCGACCCCCGACCGCCGGCTCGCCACCCCGAGCTGGGACGCCCGCGGCGACCTGTGGGTGGCCGACCGGAACCCGCACCGGCCGCGCCTGTTCGTCCTGGAACAGGGCGCCGACAAACTGGAGCCGGTCGCCGTCCCGGACCTGTCGGGCCGGATCAGGGACGCTCGGGTGGCCGCCGACGGGGCACGGATCGCGCTGGTCGTGGAGAAGGACGGCAAGCAGTCCCTGTTCATCGGGCGGATCCAGCGCGACGACGGCACCGGGCAGGGCATCTCGGTGGACGGCCTGCGGTCGGCGGCACCGGACCTGGAGCAGGTCAGCGCCATCTCCTGGGCCGGGGACAGCAGGCTGCTGGTCGTCGGGCAGGAGCAGGGGGGCGTGCAGCAGATGCGGTACGTCCAGGTCGACGGCTCCACCCTCGACGGCCCCGCACCGGGTGCCCTCACCAGCGTGAAGGCGATCGCCGCGTCCGAGGACGAGCGGGTGCCGCTGGTGGCCTGCTCCGAGGACGGGGTCGTACGCCTGCCGTCCGGGGCGCAGTGGCAGAAGGTCGACAAGGACGGGTCGGCGCCGGTCTATCCGGGCTGAGAGCGGTACGGCCGCGAGCGAGGACGGCTGGGATCCAGGGCGCCTGGCGCCCTTCCCCGTAGCCGCGCTCGCGTTGTCCACAGACCGTTGTCCACAGGCCTGGCCGGTACGCGGTCGCGTTGGCACAGTGGTGGTCATGCGGGGGTGGTGGCAGGACCTCACCGACCTGGTGCTGCCGGCCGACTGCGCGGGCTGCGGCGCACCTCGGACGGCGCTGTGCCCGCGGTGCCGGGCCACGCTGCGCGGGAGCGCGGCGCGG
>NZ_JBEXKG010000194.1:0-12214 GCF_040609555.1 Streptomyces sp. NPDC004658 | reverse complement strand
ACGGGTGGAACCTGGCACCGGCCTGCCTCCACCCAGGGGTGGAGAGACCGTCGGGATCCAGCGAGCGCGGTGCGGTGCGCGGCACGCCGAGCGCCTCGGCCTGCCGGGCCGGAACCGTGCGCAGCCCGCTGAGCAGCCCGGCGAGGTCGGCCTCGCCGACGGCGGAGACGTCGTACTCGTCGGCCGTGCCGCCGGGCACCCGGGTGTCGAGGGTGTAGGCGAGGCCGGGCGCCCAGTCGCCGTGCGCGATGCTGGTCGGGACGGCGACGGGCACCTGCGGGCGGACCACCTCGCGCAGCCGCAGTTCGCGGCGGCGGCGGACGGAGGCCTCGCGGTCGGGCGCGAGGCGCAGCACATGGCGGCTGCCGACCCACCAGGTGTGCTCGCGGTCCTCCGTGACGGGCCGCACATCGGGCCCCCCGGTGTCGTCGCCGCCCTCCTTGAGCAGCGAGCGGACCAGTCTGCGGACGGTGTCCGCGGTGGGTGTCGGTGCCTGGGTCATGGGTGGTGCGTCGCCGTTCCGGGTGTCGTCGGGAGTGGGGCTGCTCCTCAGGTCTCTCACTCCACTATGACCATCTCACGGGTGGTGTTGTTGAGGCGGCGGCCGCCGCCGTCGGTGACCGTGACGATGTCCTCGATGCGCACGCCGAAGCGGCCGGGCAGGTAGACGCCGGGCTCGACCGAGAAGCACATGCCGGGCACGAGCGGCTGCTCCTCGCCCTCGATCATGTACGGCGGCTCGTGCGTGGTGACGCCGATGCCGTGGCCGGTGCGGTGGATGAAGTACTCGCCGTACCCGGCGTCCGTGATCACCGCGCGGGCGGCGCGGTCGACCTCCTGGCAGGCCACGCCCGGGCGCACGGCCCGGAAACCGGCCTCCTGGGCGGCGCGCACGACGTCGTGGACCCGGCGCTCCTCCTCGGTCGGCTCTCCGACGTGGACCGTGCGGGTGGTGTCGGAGCCGTAGCCGTCCTTGAGGCCGCCGAAGTCGAGGACGACCATGTCGCCGGGCTGGATGACGCGGTCGCCGACCTCGTGGTGCGGGTTGGCGCCGTTCGGGCCGGAGCCGACGATCGTGAAGTCGACCTGGGAGTGGCCGAAGCGGCGCAGCAGGCCGGCGAGGTCCTGGCCGACGTCGGACTCGCGGCGGCCGGCGAAGGGAACCTTCCGGATCTCCTCGAACGCCAGGTCGGCAGCCGCTCCGGCGGCTGCCAGGAGGTCGAGTTCGGCCGCGTCCTTCACCGCGCGCAGCATGGGCAGGGCGTCGGTCAGGGAGGCGTAGGAGGTGTCGGGCAGGGCCCGCTGGAGGCCCAGCAGGTGCATCGCCCAGGTGTTGTCGCTGATGCCGAACCGGCCGCGGTCGTCGAGGAGGCCGGCGGTGACGGCGTAGGGGTCCTTGCCGTCGGTCCAGTCGCGCAGGGTCAGCGCGGCGGCGCCGGGGGCCTGCTCGGCGTCGGGGGCCTCCAGGGTGGGCACGACGAGCACCGGGTCCCGGCCGGGCGTGAGGACCAGCAGGGTCAGCCGTTCCGTGACCGCGGTGGGCGTGTAGCCGGTGAGCCACACCATGTCCGGTCCCGGTGCCACGAGCAGCCCCGCGAGGCCGGCGTCGACGGCGGAGCGCACGGCACGCTCCATGCGGGCCCTGTGGTCGGCGGCGGTGAAGGGCGCGGGCGTACTACCGGTCATCCGGGCCTCCGGGGCGGGTGAGGAAACGGGTCGACGGTGTCTCGGGCAGCATCCTGCCCGCCCGTACAGACCCGCGCGAGCCGGTCCCCCGGACCGGCGTCCCGCCGTCCGCCGAGCGGGCACTCGGCACGGGTCCATGATGACGCGGGGGACGGATGGTGACCAAGGGGTTTCCCGGTGTGACCGGGGTTCGCGACGGGGCCGGGCCCGGATCGGGTCAGATCACCACTCCCGGGGTCACCGTCAACTGCTGATAGCCGCCGCTCGCGTGGCGCACGGTGAGGAGCACCGCCTCGCCGGGCCGGGCCCGTCCGACGGCTCGGGCGAGGTCGGCGGCGCTGTCCACACGGGCCGCGCCCCACTGCAGGACGACGTCCCCGCGGACCAGGCCCGCCGCGTAGCCGGGGCCGGGCACGTGCACGCCCACCACCAGGGCGCCCACCTTCTCCGCGTCGACGGCCTCCACGCCCAGGGCCGGGCCGGGACGGGTGGGGACGGGCGTCGGCGCGGCCGTGGGGGCGGCGCTGGCCGACGGCGCGGGCGGCGGGACCCGGTGCCGCAGCTCGGCGAGTCGGCTCATGCCGATCACGGTGGCGCCGACCGTGCCGATGCCGACGCCCGAGAGCACCAGCACGGTGCCGGCGCACAGGCCGCACAGCAGGGTCCACAGCCGCCGTCCCCGCCGGGGCGCGGCGTGCGGGTGGTGGGCGGGGCCGGGGGTGTCGTCCTCCCGCCGGTCCTGACCGGGCATCGGCTTGGGACGCAACGCAGTCTCTTCCATGGTTCGCTCGCCTCCGGTTGGTGCTCTACCCGGGGCGGCGGCCCGCGACGAGACACGAAAGGGTGAGACTGCCCGGAGGGTGACTCAGGGTAGTGGTAGCCGTCACGCCGGCGGGTTCGGCCCACCCTTGGCGGCGCGCACAGGGACGATGCCGTGCCGGAGCCGGCCACTCGCGCCACCGTGGAGGAGGCGACGGGGTGTGGCCCGGCCCCGTTCTTTCAGCCCGTGTGCCCCTCGCCGTGGCCGCCGTGCGCCCCGCCGTGGTCGAACTTCAGGGCCTCGGGCGGCATGACGACGAACGGCCGCATCATGCCCATGTCCTCGTGCTCCAGCAGGTGGCAGTGGTACATGAACCGGCCGTACGCGCCGTCGAAGCGGCCCATGACCCGCAGCATCTGGCCGCCCGGCACCCGGAAGACGTCCTTGTACCCCCGCTCGTTGGGCGCGAGCGGTATCTCCCGGCCGGCGTCGTACCGGATCGGGGTGCGGGTGCCGCCCACCGCCGGGTCGAAGCCGGAGACGTCGTACGCGTCCCGGCCCAGCAGCTGGAAGTCGGCCAGGTGGATGTGCATGGGGTGCACGATGGGTGCGAGGTTGAGGAAGCTCCACTGCTCGTGGCTGCCCTCGCCGATCGTGAAGCCGAGCCCGTCGTTGAACGTCCGCGCGGTGCGCCGGTACGTCTTCGTGGTGCCGTCGGGTCCGGTGATCTGGACGATGCCCTCGGCCGGGAGCGTCAGCCCGCTCGGGTCCTCCACCTCGGCCATCTCCCAGATCTCCGGGTGGCCGCCGGCTCCCTTGGTGGCGGGCGGGGTGAGCAGGACGAGCCGGTGGCCGTGCGGGATGTCGTGGGTGAGGCGGCGGAAGGAACCGGAGAGCACCTCGGGCAGTTCGAAGGTGTCCTCCGCGCAGCTCTCCCGAACCCGGAACTCCAGCACGGCCGGACAGGGCACGTCCCCGGCCGGGTCGGGCACCCCCGCCGGCTGGTTGGGGCCCTTGTTCACCAGCCGCAGGGTCCGCCCCTCGAGTCCGCGGAAGTCCACCAGCAGGTCGAACCGCTCGGCCGGCGCCGCGGTCAGGGTGGGCAGCTCCGCGTCGAAGTCCACCGGCACCGGGCGCGGCAGCAGTCCGCCGTCGCTGCCGATCTGGTGGACGATCCCCGGCACCGGCTGGTCGTCCTCGTCGATCAGGACGAGTTCGAAGATGCGCGCGTTGGAGGCGTTGACCAGCCGGAAGCGGTACCACGCCGGGTCCACCTCGGCGTACGGCCAGATGCGGCCGTTGACCGTGGTGTACGGGCCGGTGAAGGGTATGGAGACCGGCTTGCCCGTCTCCGGGTTGCGCTGCTGGACGATCACCGTCTTGTGCAGGAGCCGGCCGTTGAGGCGGCCGTCCTCGTCGGTGTCGATGTTGCGGTCGGCGACGACGAGCGGGATCTCCCGCTCCCCGGAGGGCAGGTGCAGGGCGTCCTCCTCGTCGTCCCGGACGAGGTAGGTGCCGTACAGGCCCGCCATCACGTTCCACCGGGTGATGTTCATCGCGTGGTCGTGGTACCACCACTGCACCGCCTGGTGGTCGTTCGGGTACTCCGACAGCTGGGCGTCCCCGTGGCCGACGGCGTTGTCCGCCCAGCCGTCGTTGCCGCCGCCGGTCTGCGCGCCGTGCAGGTGGGTCACCGACCAGGCGGGCAGCGCGGCGACGTCCTTGTTCGGCTCGACGCCCTCGCGGCCGGGCTCGGTGGTGGCCTGCGGGCGGCCGTCCGTGCGCAGCGGCACCTCCACCGAGGTGACCGGGTACTCGCTCTCCTTGGGGATGCGGTTGGTCCAGGCGATGCGGACGCGCTGTCCGCGGCGCACCTCGATGGTCGGGCCCGGCACGTGTCCGTCGTAGCCCCACATCAGGGTGGGGGGCAGTTGCGGATGCAGGCGCACCCAGGTCGGGCGCAGGGCGATCTCGGTCTCGCGCAGGACGTCGTCCGCGGCGGGCCGCAGGACCGGCGGAACGGTCAACGGCGCCATGTAAGGCGTCAGTTCCTGCTCCGCCGGTGCCTGCCCGCCCGTGGTCTGTCCGGTGGGCCGCTCGATGGTCTCGGTCAAAGTAGAACACCCCCGTGTGTTCTGGCTCTGTTGTTCCCCTTACTCCACAAGACTCCTGAGGATTCACCGAAGTTCCCTGAATGCCCGATTCCGTACGCGGAGATTTCCGGGGCGTCAGCCGAGCGACAGGGCGGGCGCGCGGTCGGGCAGGAAGCCGTGGGCGCGGCGGCCGAGCCATGCGGCCTTGTACCGGTCGACCTCCCGGTGCCAGTTGAGGATCCCGGCCAGCCAGTTGCGCAGGTCCTCCACGTAGGCGTCCATGAGCGCGCGGGCCTCGGCCGACAGGTCGAAGTCGTCGTACAGCACCGGCAGTTCATGGGCGGTCACGTGCTCGAACTGCTGCATGCGCTGGGTCATCAGGTCGTGGACGACGCCGAGCGCGGCCGGGTAGTCCACGCCGAAGAAGTTCTGCACGACCAGGATCGAGTTGTGGATCTCACCCTCGTACTCGATCTCCTTCTGGTACGAGAAGACGTCGTTGAGGAGGCAGGCGTAGTCGATGGCGGCGTTCTCCAGGGAGCGCACCGGGCCACTGGCGTACACCTCGGCGGGGATCGCGGGGCCGTGGCCCATCCGGCACAAGCTCAGGGTGAGGTCCGAGCCGAAGGTGGAACGCCGCATCTCCAGGTAGTCGACCGGGTCGGGGACGCGGTTCTGCAGCTGGTTGGACAGCTCCCACACCCAGCTCTCGGTCATCTTGTCCACGGCCGTCTTGAGGGTGCGCCGCTGGTCGGCGGTCATGTCGGCCGTGGTGCGCGTCCACAGGTCGATCAGCGCGCGTTCCATGGCGTCGGCGGGAACGATCGCCGGCGCGCCCTCCACCGCCATGCACCGCGACAGGCGGGCCGTCGTCAGCCGGGCGGCGGCGAGGTCCCGGCGGTGGCCGTACACCAGGGGGTAGTAGTCGTCGCCGTAGGTGCCCCAGGCGAGCCACTGCGCGCTGAGGTCGAGGGCCTCGGGGGTGGCGTCCGGGTCCAGGCCGGCGGAGCACAGCGCGAGGTCGTAGGCGGCGAGTTTGTCCTCGTCCCACACGCCCTCCTGGAGGACGCCCATCCGGTGACACCAGTCGACGAGGTTGCCGCGGGCCCGGTCCAGGTGCGGGCTGAGCCGGAGCTCGAAGGGCATGTAGAGGTCGGGGATGCGGGACGGGCCGACCTTCTGGTAGGGCACGTGGGAGTAGGCGCGCAGCCGGTCCTGTGCGGCGGAGGCGAGCAGCGCGCCGACGTCGGCGGCGGAGGTCCCGGGGCCGCTCGGCACCTGCCAGGGGGAACGGGAGCGCGCGCCCTTGTTCATGTAGCGGCTGGAGCGCATGTGCCACTCGTGGCCGCCGGACTGCCAGTCCTGGAGCCCCTTGGTGTAGGCGGCGACCGCGGCGACCTCGCCGGGCGTGAGGCCCTTCTCCAGGGCGACGGCGGGGACTTCGGTGAACGCGGTGTGCTCGAACTGGTGCAGCCGGGAGGTGAGGACGTCGTTGACGGTGTCGGCGGCCTCCTGGGTGGTGCAGCCGAAGAACTTCTCCAGGACCAGCACGCCGTTGCTGTTCTCGCCCTCGTCCTCGACCTCGCGCTGGTAGGAGAACAGGTCGTTGCGCAGGTGGACGGCGTCGGAGAACGTCTCCATGAGGACGCGCAGCGGACGGGTGCCGGCGACGGCGGCGGGCACCTCCGCGGTCGCGTACTCCACGAGCCCGGCGGACCAGGGGGCGCCGCCGACCTTGCGGCGCATCTCGATGTACTCGACGGGGTTGGCGATGCGCCCCTCGTTGATGTTGGACAGCTCCCACATCGACTCGTTGAGCAGGTGCTCGGTGGCGACGGAGAAGCGGCGCCGCCAGTCCACGGACATCGCGGGCACCGTCCGCGCCCACAGGTCCTTCAGTCCGGCCTCCACCGGGTTCTCCGGATCCGGCACGGGCGTGGCGAGGTCGAGCGGCATGAACAGCGGCAGGCGGTCCAGGTGGGCCTTTCCGGCGGCCCGGTCCTGGGTGCGCTTGAACATGTCCAGGAAGTGGTCGTCGAAGAAGAACACCCACACGTACCAGTCGGTGATCAGTGAGAGAGCGGGTCCGTCGCAGTCGGGATGGGTGTAGGCGCACAGGAGGCCGTAGTCGTGCGCCTCCAGGTCGGCCTGGTCCCAGATCCCGGAGCCTTCCAGCATGCCCATGTCGCGCGCCCACTGGGTGGAGTGGGCCCGGGCCTCGTCCAGGTGCGGGTTGAGCCGCGCGGGATACGGCATGTAGAAGTGCGGGAGTTCGAACGGCTGCGTCATGGCCGGGCCCTACCCGTGGCTCCGGATGCCCATCCACCCGGCGGCACATGATCACACCATCGCGTGAACCGCTCGCGAAACCTGGAACTCCGGTGGGGGGATGTGGCGTTGGTTCCCTTGCCGTGTCCGCGCGCGGGGGCCACGGTAGGCGCATGACCTCCTTCCTGCTGCCCCATGAGGTGCACGGTGACGGCGCCCACAAGGTGTTCGCCGTGCACGGCTGGTTCGCCGACCGCTCCGCCTACGCGGCCGTCCTGCCGGACCTGGACCGCACGTCCTTCAGCTACGCGCTGGTGGACCTGCGGGGTTACGGCGAGGCCCGGGACGCCGCGGGCTCGTACACGACGGCCGAGGCGGCCGTGGACCTGGTGGAGCTGGCGGACCGGCTCGGCTGGGAGCGGTTCTCGGTGGTCGGGCACTCGATGGGGGGTGCGGTGGCCCAGCGGCTGCTCGCCGTGGCCCCGCACCGGGTCCGCCGGATCGCCGGGGTGTCCCCCGTGCCCGCCTCCGGCATGCCGCTGGCCGGGGAGCAGGCGGTGCTGTTCACGGACGCGGCGCACCGGGCGGAGAACCGGCGCGCGATCATCGACTTCACCACCGGAGGCCGGCGGCCCGCCGCCTGGCTGGACCGGATGGTCGCCCGCTCGCTGGAGCGCAGCGACCCGAAGGCGTTCCGGGCCTGGCTGGACTCGTGGGCGGGCGAGGACTTCACCGCCGACGTCGTGGGCAGCGAGGTACCGGCGCTGGCCGTGGCCGGCGCGCTGGATCCGGCGCTGTCGCCGGAGGTCATGCGGCAGACGTGGCTGTCCTGGTACCCGCGCGCGGAGCTGACCGTGCTGCCGGGTGCCGGTCACTACGCGATGGACGAGACCCCGCTGGACCTGGTGCGTACGGTCGAGGACTTCCTGCGGGCCGACGGCGGACAAGACGCGGGCACCGCCCCGGCGGGCGGCGCGGGCGGGGCGGCGTGAGCGTGCCGGAGGCGCCGCCGGTCCCGGACGTCTTCGATCCGCGCCGGTACGCCGCCGGGGTGCCGTACGCCGACTACCGCGTGCTGCGCGACCACCATCCGGTGGCCTGGCAGGAGGAACCGGAGGTGCTGGGATGGCCGGCCGGGCCCGGGTTCTGGGCGGTGACCCGGCACGCGGATGTGGTACGCGTGCTGAAGGACGCGGGGACGTACTCCTCGTACGCCGGCGCGACCCAGATCCGCGACCCGGATCCGGAGGACCTGCCGTTCATCCGGCGGATGATGCTCAACCAGGACCCGCCGGGGCACGGGCGGCTGCGGCGGCTGGTGAGCCGCGCCTTCACACCGGGGCGCGTGGACCGGTTCGCGGCGGCCGCCCTGGAGCGGGCGCGCACGCTGCTCGCGGACGCCGTGGAGGCGGCGCGGGCGGGGGACGGCACGGTGGACCTGGTGTCCGCCGTCACCGACGAGTACGCCCTGCTGAATCTGGCCGATCTGCTGGGCGTCCCGGAGAGCGACCGGCGGCTGCTGCTGCGCTGGACGCAGCGGGTCATCGGCTACCAGGACCCGGACGAGGCGGGTCCGCCGGTGCGGGACGGGGCGGGCAGGCCGGTCGATCCGCGGTCGCCGGCGCTGCTGGCGGACATGTTCGCCTACGCCGGGCAGCTGGCCGCGTACAAGAGGCGGTACCCCGCGGACGACATCATGACGACGCTCGCCCACGACGCCGAACTCGCCGACGCCGAGCTGGAGATGTTCTTCTTCCTGCTCACCGTGGCGGGCAACGACACCGTGCGCGGTGCGGCTCCGGGCGGGTTGCTGGCGCTGGCGGAGCATCCGGAGGCGTACGAACCGCTGCGCGCCGGGAAGGTCGCCGTTCCGTCCGCCGTCGACGAGCTGCTGCGCTGGCATCCGCCCGTGCTGACCTTCCGCCGGACGGCCGTGCGGGACACCGAGCTGTCGGGCCGCGCGATCCGGGCGGGCGACAAGGTCGTGGTGTTCCACGCCTCGGCCAACCGCGACGAGCGCGTCTTCCCCGCTCCCGACCGGCTCGATCTCGCCCGCTCCCCCAATCCGCACGTCTCCTTCGGGGACGGCCCGCACGTGTGCCTGGGCGCTCACTTCGCCCGGCTGCAACTGCGGCTGCTCCACGAGGAGGTGCTGCGCGTCCTGCCCGGTCCGCCGCGTCTCGCCGGGCCGGCCGGGCGGCTGGTGTCGAACTTCATCAACGGCATCAAGACACTGCCGGTGCGCCTCACCTGACCGTTCTCACACCGTCCCCTTGGGGTCGGTCTGGATCAGCGCGTGCGTACCGCTCGTCCGCCAGCTCTGTCCCTCGGCCGCCACCAGTTCGGCCTCGGTCGGCGCGGACAGGCCGGTGATCACATCGGACTTGAGGGTGCGCAGCGCGGCGACCGGACCGGGGAAGTACGCGGTCGTCTCCCGGAAGGGCGTGGTGGGCGGCCAGAGCCGGTCGCCCACCAGGCGGCGGTAGTTGAGGTCGCCCTTGACGATGGTCAGCGTGGCCGCGGCGAACTCGGCGCGCAGGTCGTCCGGCATCGCGGCGTAGGGCAGCGGGGCACAGGAGAAGGGGTGGGTGCGGACGGTGAGCCGGCCGTCGGCCATGGCCGCCCAGAGGGCGCTCCCGTACTCGGCGGCCGTCCCGCGGGCCGCGCGCAGCCGGTGCAGCGCGTCGACCACGTCGGCGGTGGTGGCGTCGGAGACGTAGTACGGGTACGGCTTGACGTGCAGCACCGCCCGCGCGGTCCGGCCCTCGGCGAGGAGATGGGCGATCAGCAGGAGATCGGGGACGAGTTCGCGGCCCGCGTTGTCCGCGACGAGCACGAGCGTGCCGGTCCCGCCGGGCGGCAGCAGCGACCAGAGGGTCTCGCTGTCGTCGGCGACCAGCGCGGGGGCGGGCTCGCGGGCCTGGGTGCCCACGGCGGAGAGCCGGAATCCGAGGTCGGCACGGTTGCCCCAGAGCGAGCCGTGCAGCAGGGCGCGCGCCCGCTCGTCCCCCGGCAGGTCCCGCAGGCCGTCCAGGGCGGCCAGTTCCTCGTCGGTCTCCGGGGCGTCGAGTTCGGCGCGTTTGAAGGGGCGGAAGGGGTCGATGCCCTGCCAGGCTCCCGGTCCGAACCAGCCGACGGCGTCGAGCAGCCGGCGGTAGAAGTAGCTCTCCGCCCACAGCCAGGGCACGTCGTACCAGGACCGGCCGGTGTACTCGCCGAGGCCCCAGTCGTGCCACCGGTCGCGGTCCGGGGCGTTCGTGGGAAGCGGTTCGACGGTCCCCTCGGTGCAGCTCTTCAGCAGCTCGTCCAGTGCCGTGTGCCGCTCCGGGCCGTACGGGAAGGCGTTCCGTACCTGCCGGATGATCGCGGGGTGCCGTTCGGCCAGCACGCTGTGCGGGAACGAGCCGGGTTCGTTGCCGAGGATCACGGGTGCGAAGGGGATGTCGGGCATGTCCGTCACCGTATCGCGGGCGTCAGGCGGTGCGGATCTCCCGCTCCAGCTGCGTGGCGAGGCTGACATAGCGGGGGCGGCGGTGCACCGGGACGAGTCCGCGGATCATGAGGTGCCACATCTCGGCGACTCTGCGCGGCAGCCGTCCGGTCGGTTCGAGCGAGCGGCCCGCGACGCGGGTGCCGATGAAGAAGCAGACGAGGGAGTGGGCGACGACGCCGACGTCGAGATCGCCGTGCACGTCGGCTTCCCTGACGGCTCCGGTGAACTTGCGGGTGGCGAAGTCGAGCCACTCGGTGAACGGGTGCCGCAGCGGCGGCCGTACGGCGATGTCCGCGGTGGCCAGGCGCAGTCCGGCGCGCGGCACGGGGTCCTCCACGGCGAGCCGGGCGATCCCGAAGGTGGTGCGCATCAGGGCCTCCAGCGAGGAGCAGCCGCGGCTCTCGACGTCGGCCACGAGCTGCCGTGCGGCCTTGGCCTGGAGTTCCAGGATGGCGTGGGCCAGATCCTCCTTGGCGGCGAAGTGGAAGTAGAGGGCGCCCTTGGTGACCTTCGCGTGTGCGACGATGTCGCTCAGGCTGGTGGACTCGTATCCGTGCCGGTCGATCAGTTCGGCGGCGGCCGTGATGATCGTCGCCCGGGTCTGTTCGGCACGTAACTGCCTTGGCATCCTGGGACCCCCTCCTCGCGCTGAAAAGAACAGGCCATGCGGTTTGTTTCTGACCCGTTGCATACGATAACTCACCGAAGGGCAACGGGAGTCCGGCGGACCACGCGCGCGGCACGGCACGTGTCATCGCCCCGCTCGGCGCCGGCCGGGTGCTCCGCACCCCTTCAACGGGCGAGACCTCATCGGTGTCCCCTTCGTCGCCGGCCGGTGTCCGGCAGCCTCGGGGCGACGGGTGCCGCCCCATGATCGCCACGATACGAGGCGGACGGCCGACTCCTCAATGGGATGTGGAAGCAGGCGCAAAACAGCCGAACCGGTCGGTGCTTTCGCGCCCCCCACGCGCGGGTGCGCCGGACCGTCTGAACGCGGCGGCCCGCGGGGCCGTACTGGACGCCGCAGACCCCGTTCCCGCGCCCGCCGAGGAGACGCCCGGATGACTCGGACGACACGGACGACCGCCCGCCTGAGCGTCAGGACGGCCGCCGCGGCGGCACCGCTCCTGCTCCTGCCGTGGGCGGCGGGGTCTGCCCAGGCGCACGGGGCCCCCACGGACCCGGTCAGCCGGGTGTACGCCTGCTCACCGGAGGGGGAGGCCACCGGGACGCCGGCCTGCCGGGCGGCGATCGCGGCGAACGGCGGCCCGTTCACCGCCTGGGACAACCTGCGTGTGGCGGGGGTGGCGGGCCGCGACCGGCAGGTGATCCCGGACGGCAGACTGTGCAGCGGGAACCTGCCGGCGTACCGGGGCCTGGACCTGGCCCGGCGGGACTGGCCGGCGACACGGCTGGCACCGGGTGGCCGGCTGACCCTGACCTACGCGTCGACCATCGCGCACGCGGGCACGTTCAAGCTGTACCTGACCAAGCAGGGTTACGACCCCTCGCGGCCGCTGACGTGGTCCGACCTGCCCGCGCACCCCTTCGCGGAGGTCACGGACCCGCCGCTGCGCGAGGGGGCGTACCACGTGAACGCGACGCTGCCGAGCGACCGGACGGGACGTCAGGTGCTCTACACCGTCTGGCAGAACAGCAATACGCCGGACACGTACTACGCGTGCTCCGACGTGGTCTTCCCGGAGCGCGGCAAAGCCGCCGGGGCCGCGAGGTCCACTCGGCCGGCACCGACGGCCAGTTCACCGGATGCACCGGCCTCCGCGCCGGCAGCGGCTTCGTCCAGGCCGAGTTCACCGGCGGCGCGTACGGCCGACCGAGCCGGCGCAGGCGCCGACAGGGCCGGGGCCGCCGTCGGCGACGGGACCGCGGTCGCACAGACGACGCACGGCGGCT